>NZ_JBMWDP010000008.1:0-52675 GCF_049545505.1 Stenotrophomonas sp. NPDC077421
CACCCCCCCCGAGCAGCTCGCCTCGTGCCTCCTGCTGGATACGCCGCAGGATTCGCTGGAGGCGATCTACTCCAAGTACGGCGACATCGCCCAGCTGTCCAAGTTCTCCGGCGGCATCGGCGTCAGCTACACCCGCGTGCGTTCGCGCGGTTCGCTGATCAAGTCGACCAACGGCCACTCCAACGGCATCGTGCCGTGGCTCAAGACGATGGATTCGTCGGTCGCTGCGGTGAACCAGGGCGGCAAGCGCAAGGGCGCGGCCTGTGTGTACCTGGAAACCTGGCACGCCGACATCGAGGACTTCCTCGAGCTGCGCGACAACACCGGCGACGAATCGCGCCGTGCGCACAACCTGAATCTGGCCAACTGGATCCCGGACCTGTTCATGAAGCGCGTCGAGGCCGACCAGGAATGGTCGCTGTTCGATCCGCGCGTGGTGCCCGAGTTCACCGACCTGTTCGGTGAAGCCTTCGAGCAGGCCTACCTGCAGGCCGAAGCCCAGGGCAAGGCCAACCGCACCATTTCCGCGCGCAAGCTGTACTCGCGGATGATGCGTACCCTGGCCGAGACCGGCAACGGCTGGATGACCTTCAAGGACAAGTGCAACCGCGCCAGCAACCAGACCCTGCGTCCGGGCAACGTGATCCACCTGTCCAACCTGTGCACCGAAATCCTGGAAGTCACCTCGGCCGAAGAAACCGCGGTGTGCAACCTGGGCTCGATCAACCTGGGCAACCATTTCGATGCCCACGGCGAGTTCGACTACGAGAAGCTGGCCGACACCGTGCGCCTGGCCGTGCGTCAGCTCGACCGCGTGATCGATCTGAACTTCTATCCGATCGAATCGGCACGCCGCGGCAACCTGCGCTGGCGTCCGGTCGGCCTGGGCTGCATGGGCCTGCAGGACGTGTTCTTCCGCAAGCGCCTGGCCTTTGACAGTGCCGAAGCCCGCGCGCTGTCGAAGAAGATCGCCGAAACGATCTACTTCCACGCACTGGAAACCTCGGTCGAACTGGCCCAGGAACGCGGCAAGCACCCGTCCTTCGCCGACACCCGTGCGGCCAGTGGCGAACTGCAGTTCGACGCCTGGAACGTGGTGCCCGAAGACAGCGCGCGCTGGGATGCCCTGCGCGAGCGCATCAAGGAACATGGCCTGCGCAACTCGCTGATGATCGCCATCGCCCCGACCGCGACCATCGCCTCGATCGCCGGCTGCTACGAGTGCGTGGAACCGCAGGTGTCCAACCTGTTCAAGCGCGAGACCCTGTCCGGCGACTTCCTGCAGGTCAACCGTTACCTGGTCAACGAGCTGAAGAAGCTGGGTCACTGGACGCCGGAAATGCGCGATGCGATCAAGCTGGCCGAAGGTTCCATCCAGGGCATCGCCCAGATTCCGGAAACCCTGCGCCACGTCTACCGCACCGCCTGGGAACTGCCGATGCGCTCGCTGATCGACATGGCCGCCGACCGTGGCGCGTTCATCGACCAGTCCGCCTCGCTCAACCTGTTCATGGAAAGCCCGAACATCGGGGCGATGTCCTCCATGTACATGTACGCCTGGAAGCAGGGCATCAAGACCACGTACTACCTGCGTTCGCGTCCGGCCACCAAGATCGCCAAGACCACTGTCAGCAGCTACACCCCGGTGGACGCCGTGGCCTGCTCGCTGGAGAACCCGGAAGCCTGCGAGGCGTGCCAGTAAGAAGGGCGTGCCGGCCCAGCAGGGCCGGCATTCCAACGGCTCGGTACCGGCTGCTGGTCGGTACGGAACCTGATCGACACCACCAACACCGCTGTCACCGCAGGCGCTCCGGCGCCTGCCGTGCCGGAAGCCCGCCGCGCACACGCGCGGGTCTTTCGACGCGTCCCCCGGGACGCCGCCAACCGAAACAAGGACTGCCCTCATGGCCGACAAGCCCCGTCAAATGCTGCTCGATCCCGGTTTTGAACTGACTCTGCGCCCGATGCGCTACCCGCAGTTCTATGACATGTATCGCAACGCGATCAAGAACACCTGGACCGTGGAAGAGATCAACTTCCAGATCGACATCAGCGACCTGCATGGCAAGATGTCGCCGGGCGAGCGCCACCTGATCCACCGCCTGGTCGCGTTCTTCGCCACCGGCGATTCGATCGTGTCCAACAACCTGGTGCTGAACCTGTATCAGCACCTGAATGCGCCCGAAGCGCGCATGTACCTGTCGCGCCAGCTGTACGAAGAAGCGCTGCACGTGCAGTTCTACCTGACCCTGCTCGACAACTATCTGCCCGATCCGGACGAACGCGCCAAGGCGTTCGACGCCGTGGAGAACATCGACTCGATCAAGAAGAAGGCCGACTTCTGCTTCAAGTGGATCGACTCGATCCAGAACCTCAAGCGCATCGAGACCCGTGACGAGCGCCGCCAGTTCCTGCTCAACCAGATCTGCTTCGCGGCGTGCATCGAAGGCCTGTTCTTCTTTGCTGCATTCGCCTACGTGTACTACTTCCGTTCGCGTGGCCTGCTCAACGGCCTGGCCTCGGGTACCAACTGGGTTTTCCGCGACGAAAGCGCGCACATGGAGTTCGCCTTTGAATGCGTGGACGTGATCCGCGAGGAAGAGCCGGACCTGTTCGACGATGCGATGAAGCAGCAGGTGTATGACATGCTCGCCGAAGCCATCGAATGCGAAGTGCAGTTCGCCGAAGACGTGCTCTCCGGCGGCGTGGCGGGCATTTCCACCCGCGACATGCGCCAGTACCTGCAGCACTGCGCCGACAACCACTTCCACCGCCTGGGCATGGAAAAGAAGTACAACGTGCGCAACCCGCTGAGCTTCATGGAACTGCAGGACGTGCAGGAACTGACCAACTTCTTCGAGCGCCGTTCCTCGGCCTACCAGGTTGGCGTGAAGGGCGAAGTCGCCTTCGACATGTCGTTCTGATCCCACGCTGCCGTGCGTGAAGCAGACAGCCCCGGCCTGGCCGGGGCTGTCTGTTTGGCGGTACCCGCCACCCGCTCACTGCGCCTGCCGTATCATCCGCGCGACCCCACATGTACCGGCCGCCCCCATGACCGCTTCCCCCGACACCGTCCCGCCCATCGAAGTCCGCATGGCCGAGATCGTCTTCCCCAACCACACCAACCACATGGGCACCCTGTTCGGTGGCCAGGCGCTGGCGTGGATGGACAAGGCCGCCTTCCTTGCCGCCGCGCGCTATTCGCGCCGCACCGTGGTCACCGCCCGCTCGGACCAGGTCGACTTCAAGCTGCCCATCCGCATCGGACAGATGGTGGAGACCGTCGGCCGCATCGTCGAGGTGGGCCGCAGCTCGATGAAGGTGGAAGTGGAGCTGATCGCCGAAGACCTGCACAACGGCGAGCGCAAACTCTGCACGCGTGGCCACTTCGTGATGATCGCCCTGGACGACGCCGGCCAGCCGGTCGCCGTGCCGGCACTGCCCGAGCCCATTCCCGGGCCCTGAGGGCAATTGCGCTGGCCCGGCAGCGCCCCCATCTGATCGCCATGACCCCCGCACTCGCCGATTTCATCGACCGCGCCCGGCGCCTGTTCGTGCTTACCGGCGCCGGCTGCAGCACCGACTCGGGCATCCCCGACTACCGCGATGCCGATGGCCAGTGGAAGCGCACCCCGCCGGTGACCTTCCAGGCCTTCATGGGTGAGCTGTCCACCCGCCAGCGTTACTGGGCGCGCAGCCTGGCGGGATGGCCCCGCTTCGGCCAGGCCCAGCCCAACGGCACCCACGCCGCGCTGGCGGCGCTGGAGGCGCGCGGGCAGGTGGAGGTGCTGCTGACCCAGAACGTGGACCGGCTGCACCAGCGCGCCGGCAGCGTGGGCGTCATCGACCTGCACGGCCGGCTGGACCAGGTGCGCTGCATGGGCTGCGAGGCGCGCATTCCGCGCGAGGCGTTCCAGTACATCCTGCTGGCACACAACCCCGACTGGCAGCACCTGGACGCAGCGCAGGCCCCGGACGGCGACGCCGATCTGGAGGGCGTGGCGTTCGACACCTTCCAGGTACCTGCCTGCGCGCAGTGTGGCGGCCTCCTCAAGCCCGACGTGGTGTTCTTCGGCGAGAGCGTGCCCCGCGAGCGCGTGGCCGCCGTGCACGCCCACCTGCAGCAGGCCGACGCCGTTCTGGTGGTGGGTTCGTCGCTGATGGTCTACTCCGGCTTCCGGTTCGTGCAGGCCGCCGCCAACGCGGGCCTGCCGGTGGCCGCGCTGAACCTGGGCCGCACCCGTGCAGACGACCTGCTCACCCTCAAGGTGGAGCAGCCCTGCGCGGCCGCCCTCTCATTCCTGCTGCCGGCGAACGCATCGGCCTGAAGCGCACGGCCCGCCTGGTAGAGCGGGGCTCTGCCCCGCTGGCCACACCGTTCCATCCAATGAGCCGCCCGTCCCCCGCCCTGGTAGAGCGGGGCTCTGCCCCGCTGGCCACACCATTCCATCCAATGAGCCGCCCGCCCCCCGCCCTGGTAGAGCGGGGCTCTGCCCCGCTGGCCGCACCGTTCCAT
This sequence comes from Stenotrophomonas sp. NPDC077421, assembly GCF_049545505.1. Classification (NCBI taxonomy): domain Bacteria; kingdom Pseudomonadati; phylum Pseudomonadota; class Gammaproteobacteria; order Lysobacterales; family Lysobacteraceae; genus Stenotrophomonas; species Stenotrophomonas sp. NPDC077421. The sequence goes on from NZ_JBMWDP010000008.1 coordinate 4,517, forward strand.
CCAATGAGCCGCCCGCCCCCGGCCCTGGTAGAGCGGGGCTCTGCCCCGCTGGCCACACCGTTCCACCCAATGAGCCGCCCGTCCCCCGCCCTGGTAGAGCGGGGCTCAGCCCCGCTGGCCACACCGTTCCACACACAAGGTTGCCTGCACGCCCACATCGGAGTGCAATAACGCCCCGGTTTCATTCTTCCTCCCCCGAGTCCCCCTTGAGTCAGCTCTTCTCTCCCGTCTCTTTTGGCCCGCTGTCGCTGTCCAACCGCATCGTCATCGCGCCGATGTGCCAGTACTCCTCCACCGATGGCCTGGCCAACGACTGGCACCAGATCCACCTGGGCCAGCTGTCGCAGTCCGGGGCCGGCCTGTTGATCCTGGAAGCCACCGCCGTGCTGCCCGAGGGCCGCATCAGCTGGGCCGACCTGGGCCTGTGGGACGACGCCACCGAGGCCGCGCTCACGAAGGTGATTGATGCGGTGAAGCGCTGGTCGCCGATGCCGCTGGGCGTGCAGCTCGCCCACGCCGGGCGCAAGGCGTCCTCGGCGCGGCCGTGGGACGGCGGCGGCGCACTGCCGGCCAGCGACCCGCGCGCCTGGACCACTCACGCCCCGTCCGCGCTCCCGTTCGCGGCCAATGGCCCCGTGCCCGAGGCGCTGGACGAGGCCGGCATCGATGCCGTGGTCGAGGCCTTCGCCACCGCCGCGCGCCGCGCCGAGCGCGCCGGGCTGGATCTGATCGAGCTGCATGCCGCGCACGGCTACCTGCTGCACCAGTTCCTGTCGCCCCTGAGCAACAAGCGCCAGGACCCGTACGGCGGTTCGCTGGAAAACCGCATGCGCCTGCTCGTGCGTGTGTTCGACGCCGTGCGCGAAGCGGTTTCCGACCGCATCAGTGTGGGCGTGCGCATCTCGGCCAGTGATTGGGTCGACGGTGGCTGGGACATCGAGCAGAGCAGCACCCTGGCCCAGATCCTGGACATGCGCGGCTGCCAGTTCCTGCACGTCTCCAGCGGCGGCCTCGATGCGCGCCAGAAGATCCCGCAGGAGCCGGGCTATCAGGTGCCGTTTGCGGCGGCGATCAAGGCCAAGGTCAAAATGCCCGTCATCGCGGTGGGTCTGATCACCGATCCGTCGCAGGCCGAATCGATCCTGCGCCACAACCACGCCGACGCCATCGCGCTTGCCCGCGGCATCCTCTACGACCCGCGCTGGCCGTGGCACGCCGCCGCCGCCCTGGGCGACTCACTCGCCCCGGCACCGCAGTACCTGCGCTGCGAGCCGCGCGAAGCACGCGGCGTGTTTCTCGCGCCGGAGGGCTGAGACCGGAGGGCCGGCAGGGGCGCACGTGTCCAGGGCGGCGTCAGCGGATCTGGTTGGAAGTGCATATGTCCAATCCACTCCCCATCGATACGTTGATGTCGGCCATCAGAGTCACAGACGAGAGAATTCCCCTCGCGTAGAACGGCACGTGCGGCTCGCTTGCCGCGACATGCGTGAGGGGAAGGGACTGAAACACATCGCTCGATACTGCTCAGCCGTACTCTTCGCTGCCGGGGTTCTTCCGGCAGCGCCGGCCCCCTAGACCGTGTCCACCCGCCAGGCCTCGGGCAGCGCATCGAGCAGGGCCTGCATCAACGCCCGCACCTTGGGCGTGAGGTCGCGGCGGTCGCTGACGCACAGGAACAGCCGCATCGGCTCGGGTGAGGTGCGGGCGCCGTCGCCGGTGGCGAACAGCACCTGCAGTTCGCCACGCGACAGCCACGGCGCCGCCACGAACGCGGCCAACCGGGCAATGCCGCCGCCTGCGGCCGCCATCGCGGCCAGCGCATCGATGTCGTCGCAGACCAGCGCAGGGCGCATCCCGGCGTCGAACCGGATGCCGTCGCGCACGAAGCCCCACGGCAGCAGGCGCCCGTCCACCGGGTAGCGGAACACCAGACAGCGATGGTCGCGCAGCGCATCCGGCGTGGACGGGGTCCCTGCCTGCGCCAGGTACGAGGGCGCCGCGCAGACCACGAACGGGACCTGCGCGATGGGCCGCGCCACGATCCCGTCCACCAGTTGCTGTTCGATCCGCAAGCTGACATCCACGTCTTCGCGTGCGTGGTCCACTGCGCGGTCGGTGAGCAGCAGTTCGATCTCCAGCCGCGGATGGCGCGCCTGCAGGGCCGGCAGCAGCGGGGCCAGCACGTGCCGACCGAATGCAGCGGTACTGGCCACGCGCAGGCGGCCCTGCGGGGTCGCCTCCGGATCGGTCACGGCAGCCTGCGCCCGCTGCAGATCGCGCTCGATGTGGCGTACTTCGGCCAGGTACAGCGCGCCGCGTTCGGTCAACGCCAGCGTGCGGGTGGTGCGGTTGAACAGGCGCACGCCCAGGTGGGCTTCCAGCCGCGCAATGTTCTGCCCCACCGCCGCCGGGCTGATCCCGAGCGTACGCGCGGCGGCGGCCAGGCTGCCGGCGTCGGCGGTCCGGATGAAACTGCGGATTGACTGGAGAATGTTCATGATGGCGCCAATCAAGGCCGGTCATTGCAAAGATTGTCTTTATAAAGAGCCAATCCGTCGCGGTCTACCGGCCCCCCGCTGCCCTGACTATCGTGCCGGTCCCGCAACCGCCGGTTGCCCTTGATCGGATCGCTCCGCATGTCGCTCCCCCCGCAGACCCTGCCGGCCCGTCGCTGGAAGCTCGGCAGCCGCTCCACGCCCTACGTGTTCGCCTTCTTCATGGCCTCGATCATGGCGATGCTGATGTGCCTGGTGATCACCGCCGCCAACGCCGGGCTGGACGCGCACTATCCCGCCCGCGTGTTCGGTGCGTACCGGTTGGCCATGCCCACTGCGTTCTGCTGCATCCTGGTGGTGCGCCCGCTGGTGATGCGGCTGGTGGCACTGACCGTGCATCCGCCGCGTTGAACGCACCGCAGGCCAATGGTTGCAGCTGAGAGCAACCATCCCGCTACGGAGGGCGCTCACTTACACTGCCGTGATGCGCCCCGATTCCATCCTCACCCTGTCATGCCCGGACCGTACCGGGATCGTCTACCGCGTGTCCGGCCTGCTGTTCGAGCTGGGCTGCAACATCCTCGATGCCCAGCAGTTCGGCGACGAGGAGAGCGGCCGGTTCTTCCTGCGCGTGCATTTCGATCGCGCCGCCGAAAGGTCGCTGGCAGACGTGGAAGCGCGCATGGCCACGCTGGGCAGCGAGTTCACGATGGACTGGCAACTGCACGATGCGCGTCGTCGGGCACGGCTGCTGGTGCTGGTCAGCAGGCAGGGGCATTGCCTCAACGACCTGCTGTTCCGTGCGCACAGCCGCCAGCTGCAGGTGGATATCGCGGCGGTGGCCTCCAACCACACCGACTTCGCCGCTCTCGCCGGCTCCTACGGTGTCCCGTTCCACCACCTGCCGGTGAACGCCGACAACCGCGCCGTGCAGGAGCAGCAGATCATTGACCTGGTCGAACGCGAGAAGATCGATCTGGTGGTACTGGCGCGGTACATGCAGATCCTGTCGCCGCGCCTGTGCCAGGCGCTGGCGGGGCAGGCGATCAACATCCATCACAGCTTCCTGCCCAGCTTCAAGGGCGCGCAGCCGTACCACCAGGCGCACGCACGCGGGGTCAAGATCATCGGTGCGACCGCGCACTATGTGACCGACGATCTGGACGAAGGTCCGATCATCGAACAGGACGTGGCGCGCGTGGACCACGCGATGACCCCGCGGGATCTGGTGCGGCTGGGCAGCGATACCGAGTCGCAGGTGCTGGCGCGCGCGGTACGGCGGCATGTCGAGCATCGCATCCTGCGCAATGGACACCGCACGGTGGTGTTCCGCTGATCGCGGTGGCCGATGCTATGCTCCGGTCCCTGTCCTGCAATGGAGTGCGCGATGAATACCGATCCGATGGTGTGGGTGAAGCTGCTGGCCGTACTGGGTGTATGCGCGGTGGTGGTGGGCGGTTCGATCTGGTTGCTGGTGTGGGTGTTCCAGCGCAATGCACGGCTGGAAGCCGAGCGCCAGCGCAAGGCCGCCGCCAAGCAGCCGCCACAGGCCTGAGCCGGCGGCGTACCCCTCAGCGCAGCGTGATGCTGCTGGCCGCCAGCGCCGCGCGCGTGGCATCGTCGTTGGCGGCACTGACCGGGCGCGTCAGCGCCCACAGATAGCCCACGCGGAAGCCGGCGGCGGCCGCATCCTGTGCGGTCCACAGCACGCAGTAGTCGCGTGCCAGGCCGCACACATGCACCTCGGCGATACCGCGTTCGCGCAGCCAGCCGGCCAGCCCGGTGGGTGGCCGCTGGCCATCGGCGTCGTGGTTTTCCTGGAAGGCGCTGTACGAATCGACGTGGCGGTTGCGTCCCTTGCGCAGGATCATCGCCGCCGGCGTCCAGTCCACGCCGGCGTGCAATGCGGCGCCGGGCGTGCCCTGCACGCAGTGGTCCGGCCACAGCGTCTGCGGGTGGCCGTGCAGGGCAATCTGCTCGAACGGGGCGTGGCCGGGATGCTGGCTGGCAAACGACGCATGATCGGCCGGGTGCCAGTCCTGGGTCGCCACCACGGTGGCATAGCGGCCCTGTGCCAGCAGCGCGGCGATGTCCGCCACGATCGCATCGCCGTCCTCGCAGGGCAGCGCGCCACCGGGCATGAAGTCCGGCTGCAGATCGACCACGATCAGGGCGACATCGGTGGGAAAGCGGTTCATGGCAGCATCACGCAGGCGGGGCGTCCAGTCTAGCCGACGCCCCGGTGGCGGTCAGTCGTCGTCGCCCGGTCGCGATGTGCCGTCGCCGTAGTACAGCACCCCGATTCTGATCCGCTCGCGGCCGTTCTCGCGGCGGTGGCGGTTGGCATCGCGCAGCGAGTACACGCAGCCACAGTACTCCTGCTGGTAGAACTGCTCGCGCTTGCTGATCTCGATCATGCGCGCGGCACCGCCGCCCTTGCGCCAGTTGTAATCCCAGTACTGGATACCCGGGTAGTGCGCGGCGGCGCGGTGGCCGCAGTCGTTGATCTGGTTCATGTCCTTCCAGCGCGAGATGCCCAGCGAACTGCTGATCACCTGGAAGCCGTGTTCGTGCGCGTACAGCGCCGTGCGCACAAAGCGCATGTCGAAACACATGGTGCAGCGGATGCCGCGCTCGGGCTCGTTCTCCATGCCGCGTGCGCGTGAAAACCAGTTGTCGGTGTCGTAGTCGGCATCGACGAACGGCACGCCGTGTTTCTCGGCAAAACGGATGTTCTCCTGCTTGCGCAGTTCGTACTCCTTCACCGGGTGGATGTTGGGGTTGTAGAAGAAGATCGTGTAATCGATGCCCGAGGCAGTGATCGCCTCCATGACTTCGCCGGAGCACGGGGCGCAGCACGAATGCAGCAGCAGCCTGGTGTGGCCACCCGGCAGGGTGAGAGTGGGGCGGTCGATCGGGGGGGTGTGAGGCAGTGTCATGCGATGTCTCGTCGACCGCCCCGCCGGCAACGGCGGCGGCGCGGTCTTTGGGGCCAGGCGTGGCGGTGGGTCAGGCGGCGTTGGCGTCGGCGCTTTCCTCGCGCAGCTGGCGCGCGGCGGCCACCAGCGCGTCGAGGGCGGCGCGGGTTTCCTTCCAGCCGCGTGTCTTGAGCCCGCAGTCCGGGTTGACCCAGATCTGCTCCGGACGCAGGACCTCGGCGGCCTTGCGCAGCAGCGCGAGCATCTCCTCCTTGTCCGGCACGCGCGGCGAATGGATGTCGTACACGCCCGGACCGATCTCGTTGGGGTACTGGAAGCGGACGAACGCATCCAGCAGCTCCATGCGCGACCGCGAGGTCTCGATGGAGATCACGTCGGCATCCATTGCGGCGACCGAATGGATGATGTCGTTGAACTCGGAGTAGCACATGTGGGTGTGGATCTGCGTCGCGTCGCGCACGCCGCTGGCGCTGATCCGGAACGCTTCCACCGCCCAGTCCAGGTACTCGCGCCACTGCGCGCGACGCAGCGGCAAGCCCTCGCGGATGGCCGGTTCGTCGATCTGGATCACACCGATGCCGGCCGCTTCCAGGTCCAGCACCTCATCGCGCAGGGCCAGCGCGATCTGCCGGCAGGTCGCGGCACGCGACTGGTCATCGCGCACGAACGACCACTGCAGCACCGTCACCGGGCCGGTCAGCATGCCTTTCATCGGCCGGTCGGTGAGCGACTGCGCGTACTGCGACCAGCGCACCGTCATCGGCTGGGGACGGGTCACATCGCCGTAGATCACCGGCGGTTTCACGCAGCGCGAACCGTAGCTCTGCACCCACCCGCTCCTGGTGAACGCGAAACCATCGAGCTGCTCGCCGAAGTACTCGACCATGTCGTTGCGCTCGAACTCGCCGTGCACCAGCACGTCCAGCCCGATCTGCTCCTGCACGCGCACGCAGTGTTCGGTCTGGGTGGCGAGGAAGGCATCGTAGTCGGCAGCGGAGAGCTTGCCGGACTTGTTGCGCGCACGCGCTTCACGCACCTCCAGGGTCTGTGGGAACGACCCGATGGTGGTGGTGGGGAAGCGCGGCAGCTTGAGGGCGGCCGCCTGCGCCAGGTGACGTTGCGGGTAGCGGCTGTGGCGCTGCGCATCGGCCGGGGTCAGCGCGGCCAGACGCGCGGCGACGGCCGGCTTGTGCACGCGCGGCGACTGCCGGCGCGACTCGATGCGGGCCCGTGCCTCGGCCAGCCCGGCCTCGGCATGCGCGGCGCCATCGATGGCGTCGGCGAGCAGGCGCAGCTCCTGCAGCTTCTGTCGTGCGAAGGCCAGCCAGCCGCGCAGCTCATCGTCGAGCCTGGTTTCCAGCACGAGGTCCACCGGGCTGTGCAGCAGCGAGCACGACGGGGACAGCCACAGCCGGTTGCCCAGGTGGCCATGCGCGTAGCGCGCCAGCACCAGCGCGTTGTCCAGATGGGTACGCCAGATGTTGCGGCCGTTGACCAGGCCAGCTGACAGCACGCGGCCGGCCGGGAGTGCCTTGATCACCGCATCCAGCTGTTCCGGTGCGCGCACCAGGTCCACGTGCAGGCCATCGACGGGCAAAGAGGCCGCCAGCGGGAGGTTGTCGTCCAGCGCGCCGAAGTAGGTGGCCAGCAGCACCTTCGGGCGCGGCGCGGTGGCCAGCGTGGCGTAGGCATGCACGTAGGCGGCGCGTGCCGTCTCGTCCAGATCCTGCACCAGCAGCGGCTCGTCCAGCTGCACCCACTCGGCGCCGGCGTCCTTCAGGGCGCCAAGCAGCTCGACGTAGACCGGCAGCAGCGCGTCCAGCAGATCCAGCGCCGGGCTGCCATCCACGGTCTTGGACAGCAGCAGGAAGCTCACCGGGCCCAGCAGTACCGGCCGCGTCTGGATGCCCAGCGCGCGGGCTTCGCGATACTCGGCCAACGGCTTGTCGCCGCGCAGTGCGAAGCCCTGTCCAGCCTGCAGCTCGGGCACCAGGTAGTGGTAGTTGGTGTCGAACCACTTGGTCATTTCAAGCGCGTGCAGGTCGTGGCCATCGCGCTGCACGCCACGGGCCAGGGCGAAGTAGCCGGCCAGCGGGTCGGCATCGGCCAGCGCGCGGTAGCGCGCCGGAATCGCGTCGAACAGGAACGCGGCATCAAGCACCTGGTCGTAGAGGCTGAAGTCGTTGCTCGGCGGTACGTCCACCCCGGCCTCGCGCTGCAGCTGCCAATGGCGGGCGCGCAGCGCGCGGGCGGTGTCCTGCAGCGATTGCGCGCTGCTCTCGCCGGACCAGTACGCCTCCAGCGCGCGCTTGAGCTCGCGCTTGGCGCCGATGCGCGGAAAACCCAGGTTGGTAACGGTAGTCATTGGAACGTGTCCTCATTGCGTAGGGGCATTGAGGAACGAAGGAACCGCGCGCCGTCCACGCCATTGCTGCCGTGCCCGCCCCGCCAGCGACCTTCGCCCCCGCGGGCGAACCGGATGCCGCGAAGCGGACGCACGGGGGCGGCGCCATGCTGGCGGCATGGCGGCAGGCCCCGGCAACCTCCCCGCGGACGTTCCAGGTCGAATCGGGGAACGGTCGTGTTCCCCGGCCGGGGCCGGTATTCGGGCTGATGGACACGGACGCGCACGCCCTCCTAGTACCTGCCGCTTCCCAGGCGGATGCCCAGTGCTGTTGGCGGGATTCGTTTCCATTCACCGCTGCGGGGCAGCTCCGGAATGGGCGCGCAAGGCGCCTTCACCGGATTCCCGTTTAAACCCATCCCTTCATCTGCATGAAGAGATGGATACCTTCGGCGAGCACAAGGTAGGCCGAAGGGGCGCGGTGGTCAAGGGGGGCCGGTTCGTCCTGGGTCGCGTCATGGGGCCTCTGCCGGTTCAGCCAGAACGTGCTTCGGGAGTGGGGCAGGCGCGCCAGCCACTGCATCCATGACGCCGTTGCCTGCGTATCTCCCGATGACCCCCCTGCGGAGCCGGACATGCGCCGAACCCTTCTTCCCTCGCTGCTGCTGGTGCTGATCCCGGCGCTGCCAGCCGCTGCCCAGCAGGTGCAGCGCCAGGAAGGCCGTGCCTACGCGCCCGCCGGCGGGCGCCTGCTGTACCACGAGACCCATTGGCTGCAGGGCCCGCCCGAGGCGCGCTCGCGGCTGGTGCTGTACCGCTGCGCGGACGGACGCGCCTTCGCGCGCAAATGGATGACCCCGCAGGGCAGTGCGCAGACCCCGGACTTCGCGTTCGAAGATGCGCGCAACGGCTACCAGGAAGGCCTGCAGGGCAGCGCCACCGCCCGCACCGTGTACGTGCGTGAGGACGCGCAGGCCGAACGCGTGAGCCGTACCATCGCGATTCCGTCCGACGCGGTGGTCGATGCCGGGTTCGACGCGGCCGTGCTCAAGCACTGGGACGCCCTCCAGGGCGGGCGCAGCGTGGCCTTCCAGTTCCTGCTGCCCAGCCGCCAGCGGCTGGTGCCATTGAAGCTGCAGCGCAGCGGTGCGGTCACCTGGCAGGGCCAGCCGGCCGAGCAGCTGCAGATGCGCCTGGATGCCTGGTTCGGCTTCGCCGTGCCGGCGGTGACCCTGATCTACGCGCGCGCCACACCCCGCCTCCTGCAGTTCTCCGGCACCGGCAACGTGCGTGATGAACACGGGCGCTACCCCCAGGTGCGCGTCGAGTTTGCCGAGGCGCCGGTCGCGGCAACGCCGGCCGAGCTGGCCTCCGCGCGGCAGCAACCGCTGGTGTCCGCATGCGCCGGATGAGTGCCCCCTTGCGCGGCAGGCGCGCAGCGACGACGATGCCGGCTGTTCCCCCGACGACATTGAGCCTGCGATGCCCGAGCTGGACACTGCCGATACCGGTGCCTCGCGGCGCCTCGATGAGCTGCTCGTCCAGGTCGCCACCGGCGACCGCCAGGCGTTTGAATCGGTTTACCAGTTGGCCTCCGGCCGTCTCTTCGCGATCTGCCTGCACATATTGCGCGACCGCGGCGATGCCGAGGACGTGCTGCAGGACGCCTTTGTCACGGTGTGGCACAAGGCCGCGCAGTTTGACCGCGCCAAGGCCTCAGCCATGACCTGGCTCTCCACGCTGGCCCGCAACCGCGCCATCGATCGCCTGCGCGCCGCACCGCCGCGCCCGCTGGACGATCTGTCGGTGGCCGAAGAGATTCCCGATTTCGCGCCGCAGCCGGCGCAGGCGGCCGAGCACGCCTCCGATCGCGAGCGCCTGGACGATTGCCTGGACACGCTGGAGCCTCGCCGGCGTTCGCTGATCCGGCTGGCCTTCCTGGATGGGGCGAGCTATGACGAACTGGCGCGCCGGATCGGTGCGCCGCTGGGATCGGTGAAAAGCTGGATCCGCCGTGGGCTGGGCCAACTACGGGTGTGCCTGGAACGATGAACGTCCGCGATCTCCACGATATGCCTCATGACGCCGAACCACCCGGCGCGGACATCCTGGCCGGTGAATACGTGCTCGGGGTGCTCGATGCCGCCCAGCGCGCCGAGGTGGAACAGCGCATCGCCCGTGATCCGGGCTTTGCGCGCCTGGTCAGCCAGTGGGAAAACCGGCTGGCGCCGCTGCTCGACTCACTCGGCACCGAGGCCGTCCCGGCCCACCTGTGGCCGCGTATCCGCACCTCGCTGGGCTGGCCGTCGGTGGGCGCCACACCGCGCGCCTGGCAGCGCACCGGCTTCTGGCAGGGCATGACGGCGCTGGCAGCGGTGGTCGCGCTGGTGGCGGTCCTTGCCCGCCGCGACGTGGTACCGGTGGCACCGGTAGCGCCGCCGGTGGCGGTCACCCCGACCACGCCGGCCGAGCCGGAACAGGCCACCAGGCCGGTCACGCCGCTGCTGCACGACGACGGTTCCCCTGGCTGGCTGGCCTCGGTCGACAAGGCCCACGGCAAAGTGTTGATGGTGCCGGTCCCGGCGCCGGCCGACGCCGCCGGGCGCGCGCCCGAGCTGTGGCTGATCCCGGCGGGCGGTGCACCGCGTTCGCTGGGCCTGGTCTCGATCAACCGCGCCCACACCGTGGCGGTACCGGACATGCTGCGTGATGCGCTGGTGAACGGTTCGGTGCTGGCGATCACGCTGGAACCGTCCGGCGGCGCCCCGCAGGGCATCCCGACCGGCCCGGTCATCGCCAAGGGCGACATCGCCAACCTCTAAGGTGCACTTTATTTCCGGATACGTGCATCCGGAAGGCCGCTGTTCCCGTATCTCCTGACAAGCACGCCAGGAGATGCGCGATATGTCGGCCGGACCCGCCCCTGCAACAGGACGCACCGCCCGCCGGGGCCTTTGGCCCACGGTGCGGCGCTGGTTTGATACCGGTGCCGACACGACGGTGGCGCCCGAAGCCGCGCAGCGCGTGGACTGGCTGCGCGCGATTCCGTTCGCGGCGATGCACCTGGCCTGCGTGGCGGTGTTGTGGGTGGGCGTGTCCTGGATCGCGGTCGGGGTCGCGGTGGCGCTGTATGCCGTGCGCATGTTCGCGATCACCGCCTTCTACCACCGCTACTTCGCGCACCGCACCTTCCGGACCTCGCGCGCGGTGCAGTTCGCGTTCGCCGTGATCGGCGCGGCCAGCGTGCAGCGGGGCCCGCTTTGGTGGGCCGCGCACCATCGGCACCACCATCGCCATACCGATACCCCGGCCGATCCGCACTCGCCGCGTGTGCACGGCTTCTGGTGGAGCCACATGGGCTGGTTCCTCACCCCCGAAGGGTTCCGCACCGACTTCGCGCGCATCCCGGACCTGGCGAAATATCCCGAACTGCGCTGGCTGGACCGCTTCGACACTCTGGTGCCGATCGTGTTGGCCGCCGCGTTGTTCGGCCTGGGGGCCATGCTCGAGCGCATCGCGCCGTCGTGGGGCACCAGCGGCGGCCAGATGCTGGTGTGGGGCTTCTTCATCTCCACGGTGGTGCTGTTCCACGCCACGGTGACCATCAACTCGCTGGCGCACCGCTTCGGCCGGCGCCGCTTCGCCACCGCCGACGACAGCCGCAACAACCTGTGGCTGGCACTGCTGACCTTCGGTGAAGGCTGGCACAACAACCATCACTTCTTCCCGGGCACAGTGCGCCAGGGCTTCTACTGGTGGGAAGTGGACATCACCTGGTACGGCCTGCGCGTGATGGGCTGGCTGGGCCTGGTACGCGATCTCAAACCGGTGCCGGCGTGGGTGCTGGCCAAGGCGGAGAACTGACATGCGCATCGCCGTGATCGGATCGGGCATCGCCGGCCTTGCGAGCGCCTGGTGGCTGTCGCAGCGCCACGAGGTGACCCTGTTCGAAGCCAACGACTACCTCGGCGGGCACACCCACACCCATACGGTGGAGGTGGACGGGCGCACGCAGGCGGTGGACACCGGGTTCATCGTGTTCAACCCGCTGCACTATCCCCTGCTCACCGCGCTGTTCGAGCAGCTCAACGTGGCGACGCGGGCGACCACCATGAGCTTTTCCGTGCACAGCGAGCGCAGCGGGCTGGAGTACAACGCCACCTCGCTGGATGCGCTGTTCTGCCAGCGCCGCAACCTGGTCTCGCCGCGCTTCTGGGGCATGCTGCGCGATCTGCGGCGCTTCTACCGCGAGGCACCGGCGCTGCTGCAGAGCGACGGGGACGGGCCATCGCTCGGTGAATACCTGCAGGACGGTGGCTACGGACGCGCCTTTGTGGACGAGCACCTGTTGCCGATGGCCTCGGCGCTCTGGTCGGCGCCCACGGCGGCGCTGGCCGCGTTCCCGGCACGCTACCTGGTGCAGTTCATGGCCAACCACCAGATGCTGCAGGTCAGTGGCCGTGCGCCGTGGCGGGTGGTGGAGGGCGGGTCGGCCCGCTACATCGACGCGATGCGGCGCCGCTGGCAGGTCCGGGAGCGTCTGGAGTGCCGGGTATACGGCGTGGAACGTCACGCGCAGGGCGTCCGCGTGCACAGTGCGGCCGGGCTGGAAGGGTTCGACCAGCTGGTGCTGGCCTGCCACAGCGACCAGGCGCTGGCGATGCTGTCCGATGCCGATCCGACCGAACGTGCCGTGCTCGGGGCGATCCGCTATCAGCCCAACGAGGTGGTCCTGCATACCGACGCCCGGCTGCTGCCCACGCACCGCAAGGCGTGGGCCGCCTGGAACGCCCACGTGCCGGCGTCGCCGACGGCACCGTGCACGGTCAGCTACTGCATGAACCTGCTGCAGGGCATCGACACGCCCACGCCGCTGGTGGTCACGCTTAACCGCAGCGAGGCGATCGACCCGGCCAAGGTGCTGCGCCGCCTGCAGTACTCGCACCCCGTGCACGACCACGCGATGGTGCGCGCGCAGGGGCGCTGGGCCGAGGTACAGGGCCGGCGCCGGACCTGGTTCGCCGGCGCTTACTGGGGCTGGGGCTTCCATGAGGACGGCATCCGCAGCGCGCGCCGTGTGGTGGATGCGCTGGACGCACTGGATGCCGACGCGTACTGGCCGTTGTCCGAGGCGGTGTCGGCATGAGCGCCAGCGCGATCTACCGCGGCCGCATGCGGCATCGCCGCCACCTGCCACAGGCCCACGCGTTCGGCTACCCGGTGGCGCAGCTGCTGCTGGATCTGGATGAGCTGGACCAGGTGTTCCGTGGCCGCTGGCTGTGGTCGGTGGGCCGCCGCAACCTGGCCGAATTCCGCCGCAGCGACTACCTCGGCGACCCGGCCGTGCCGCTGGCCGAGGCCGTGCGCGCGCGGGTGACCGAGGCGCTCGGCCACGCGCCGGCCGGACCGGTCCGCCTGCTCGCGCACCTGCGCTATGGCGGCCACGTGTTCAACCCGGTCAGCTTCTACTACTGCTACGCCGCCGACGGCACCACGCTGGAGTGCATCGTCGCGGAGATCACCAACACGCCCTGGAAGGAGCGGCACGCCTACGTGCTGCCGGTGGCCGCCGCCGATGCCCACGGCCGCGCGCTGGCATGGGAGTTCGACAAGCAGTTCCACGTCTCGCCCTTCATGCCGATGGACTGCCGCTACCGCTGGCGCTTCACCGCGCCGGGTGAGGATCTGCACGTGCACATGCAGGTCTGGCGCGAGGGTGCGCGCCAGTTCGATGCCGATCTGGTGCTGCAGCGCCAGCCGCTGGACCGCTGCGGCCTCGCCGGCGTCCTGCTGCGCTACCCGCTGATGACCCTGCAGGTGGTCGCGGCCATCCACTGGCAGGCGCTGCGCCTGTGGCTCAAGCGCACCCCCGTCCACGACCACCCTTCGCTTGCTGGAAAACGCCCATGAACGACATGACCCGGCCACGCCTGCCCGCCCTGCCCACCGCGCTGGAACGCTTCCTGCGCGATCGCCTGGTGTCCCAGCTGGCGCCGCTGCGCGGTGGCAGCCTGCACCTGCGCGATGCCGCCGGCGATGTGATGCTGGGCGATCCGACGGCAACGCTGCGCGTTACCGTGTGGGTGGACGATCCGGCGTTCTACCGCGCGGTGGCCGCGCAGGGCAGCGTCGGCGCCGGCGAGGCCTACATCCGGGGCGACTGGCGCTGCAGCGACCTGGTCGCGCTGGTGCAGCTGCTGGTGCGCAACCGCGACCTGCTCGACAGCATGGAGCGCGGCGTGGCGCGTGTCGGTGGTTGGCTGCTGAAGGGCTGGAACCGCCTGCGCCGCAACACCCGCGAAGGCAGCCGGCGCAACATCGCCGCGCACTACGACCTCGGCAACCCGTTCTTCTCGCTGTTCCTGTCCGAGGACCTGATGTATTCCTCGGCGCTGTACGCCAGCACCGGGGACCCGCTGGAGGCAGCCTCGCAGCGCAAACTCGCGCGCATCTGTGAACAGCTGCAGCTCACCGCCGATGATCGCGTCATCGAGATCGGCACCGGCTGGGGCGGTTTCGCGCTGTATGCGGCGCGCGAGATCGGCTGCCATGTCACCACCACCACCATTTCCGTCGAGCAGTACACGCTGGCCAAGGCGCGGGTGGAAGCCGCCGGCCTGCAGGACAGGGTGACCCTGCTGCTCAAGGACTACCGTGACCTGGAGGGCCAGTACGACAAGCTGGTCTCCATCGAGATGATCGAGGCGATCGGCGCACAGTACCTGGACACGTACTTCGCCACGCTCACCCGCCTGCTCAACCCCGACGGTCTGGCGCTGCTGCAGACCATCACCATCGAGGACCAGCGCTACGAACAGGCCCGCCGCAGCGTGGACTACATCAAGCGCTTCGTGTTCCCCGGGAGCTTCATTCCGTCGATCAACGCGATCGTCGCTGCCAAGACCCGCAGCAGCGACCTGCAGCTGATCGGCCAGCACGATTTCGGGCCGTCCTATGCGCTGACGCTGCGGGCCTGGCGGCACCGCTTCCTTGCCCAGCTGCCCGCCGTGCGCGCGCAGGGCTTCGATGCGCGTTTCATCCGGATGTGGGAGTTCTACCTGGCCTATTGCGAAGGCGGCTTCCTGGAGCGCTCGATCGGCGTGTCGCACCTGCTGATGGCGCGACCCGGCTACCGGCCTGCGCTGATCGCCGGGGAGGGCTGAGGTGCTGCGCTTCTGGTCCAACGTGATTGGCAACCAACTGGTGTGGCTGTGCGCAGTGGTCGGCGCCGGCCGCGGGTTGTGGTGGCCGGCATTGCTGGCAGCCGCCGCATACGTGGCCAGCCAGCTGGCGTGGTCGCCGCGGCCATCGGTCGAGATGAAGCTGATGGGCGTGGCGATCGGCTGCGGGCTGGTGGTCGATGGCCTGGCGGGTGGTACCGGGCGCGTGGTGTACGCCGCCGGGAACGATGCGGCCTGGCTGGCTCCGCCGTGGATTCTCGCGCTGTGGGCCGCCTTCGCCATGACGCTGACGGTGTCCTTCGCCGTGCTGCAGCGGCATCTGCGCGTGGCCGCACTGGTGGGGCTGCTGCTGGCACCGCTGGCGTATCTGTCGGCTGCGCGCGGCTGGTCCTCGGTGGTATTCACCGCGCCGCCGTGGCACGGCGTGGCAGTGCTGGGCCTTGGCTGGGCGGTCGCCCTGCCGCTGCTGGCCGCGTGCGCGCGCCACTGGCAACGCCCGGTGGACCCGATCAACACCCTCGCTGCGGGAGAGACACGATGAAGATGCTGTGGGTGATCTGGCTGTATGCCGCGGTGATCATGACGTGGGGCTGGTGGTGGCAGCGCCGCCACGAGAATATCGGCGTGGTCGACGTCCTGTGGGCCAAGGGTGTCGGTGCATCGGCGCTGCTGCTTGCCCTGCTCGGCACCGGTGCGTCGACACCGCGGATCGCCCTCGCTGCCCTTGGCGGCCTGTGGGGAACGCGGCTGGCGCTGCACCTGTGGCGCCGCGTCCGCAGCGAACCCGAGGACGGCCGCTACCGGCATCTGCGGCAGTATTGGAACGGCCATCAGGGCAAGATCTTCGGCTTCTTCCAGTTCCAGGCACTGCTGATCGTGCTGTTCGCGCTGCCCTTCGTGGCGGTGTCGGTCGCCCCGGCCACGCACGTCGGCTGGCTGATCGCAGCGGCCGCGGTGTGGCTGCTGAGCGTGGGCGGCGAGGCGCTCGCCGATCGCCAGCTGGCGCGCTTCCGCGCCGATCCGGCCAACAAGGGGACGACCTGCCGCCAGGGTCTGTGGCGCTACTCGCGGCATCCCAACTATTTCTTCGAATGGCTGCACTGGTTCACCTACGTGCTGCTGGCCGTGCACTCGCCGCTGTGGTGGCTGGCGTGGTCCGGTCCGCTGGTGATGTACGTGTTCCTGCGCTGGGTCAGCGGCATTCCCTTCACCGAGGCGCAGGCGCTGCGCAGCCGTGGCGAGGACTACCGCCACTACCAGCGCACCACCCCGATGCTGTTCCCGTGGTTCCCCTCCCGCTCTTCCTCCCGCAAGGAGATGTCATCGTGAATGCCGCCAGTGAACCGTTGCCCCTGCCGGACTATGCCCCCGGCCTGACCGGCCTGGCCGAACGCGGCCTGCTGCCCGACGCGCTGCTGCGCCTGGGCATCCGCCGCCAATGCGAGCAGCGCCTGCGCGACGAACTCGCCGGGGGCCAGCAGGCCCAGTCGCAGCGCTTCGCCGCCCGCATCGCCGGGCTGGCCAGCAGCGCGGTGGCCCTGCACGTGGATGCAGCCAATCGCCAGCACTACGAGGTTCCGGCGGACTTCTTCCATCACTGCCTGGGCAAACGCCTGAAGTACAGCAGCTGCTACTACGCCACCGGCCACGAGACGCTGGATGAAGCCGAAGAGGCGATGCTGGCGCTGTATGGCGAGCGCGCGCAGCTCGCCGACGGCCAGCGCATCCTCGAGCTCGGCTGCGGTTGGGGCTCGCTGACCCTGTGGATGGCCGAGCGCTACCCCGGCGCGCGGATCACCGCGGTCTCCAACTCCAACAGCCAGCGCGAGTACATCCTGGGGCAGTGCCGGGCGCGGGGGCTGGCCAACGTCACCGTCCTTACCCGCGACGTCAACCATCTCACCCTGGAGGCGGGCAGCTTCGACCGCTGCGTGTCCATCGAGATGTTCGAGCACATGCGCAACTACCCGCAGCTGCTGCAGCGCATCCACGGCTGGCTCACCCCGCAGGGCAAGCTGTTCGTGCACATCTTCGTGCACCGCACGCTGATGTACCCGTTCGAGACGGACGGCGACGACAACTGGATGGGCCGGCACTTCTTCACCGGTGGTCTGATGCCTGCCGCCGACACGCTGCTGTTCTTCCAGCAGCACCTGCACCTGCAGCAGCGCTGGCTGCTCGATGGCACCCACTACCAGCGCACCGCCAACCACTGGCTGGCCAACCAGGACCGCGAGAAGGACGCGGTGATGGCCGTGCTGCGCCAGTGCTACGGCGACGCTGCGGCCCCGCTGTGGCACCAGCGCTGGCGCATGTTCTGGATGGCCTGTGCGGAGCTGTTCGGCTACCAGCAGGGCCAGCAGTGGCAGGTGGCGCATTACCTGTTCGATCGCTCCTGATCCCCCACGCCTGCCGAGGACGCCGTCATGACGATTCGTGCTTTCATCCCGCTGCTGGTCACCGGCATGCTGCTGGGCGGTTGCGGCGGCAACACCCGCCCCATTCCCCCGGTGGCGCAGGTCGACGTGCCACGCTTCATGGGCGACTGGTATGTGATTGCGCATATCCCGAGCCGGCCCGAGCGCGAGGCCTACGATGCGGTGGAATCCTATGCGCTGCGACCGGACGGCCGCATCCAGACCACCTTCCGCTACCGCAAGGGCAGCTTCGACGCACCGGTGAAAACCATGCATCCGATCGGTACGGTCAAGGAAGGCACCGGCGGGGCGGTCTGGGGCATGCAGTTCATCTGGCCGATCCAGGCCGAGTACGTGATCGTGTACCTGGATCCGGACTACCAGCAGACGATTGTCGGCCGCAGCAAGCGCGACTATGTCTGGCTGATGTCGCGTACCCCGACCCTCTCCGATGCCGACTACCAGAAGGCCATGACACGCATCGCCGCGCTTGGCTATGACCTGTCCCAGGTAAGGCGCGTGCCGCAGTCCGGCGCGGCCGAATAGGCCGATCCGTGGCCGGTTTCTCAGGCCCTGAGAAGCCCGCAGGCGATACTGTCGTCATCGATCTCCCGATACGGCGGCCCCTCCGGGCCATGTACGGGGACGGTGCGCGGATCGGCTGCGCACCGGCGGACAGAGGACGGCAGCGTGGCGGACAGGTATTGCGATCTGGTCATGAAGGGCGGCATCACCAGCGGCATCGTGTATCCCAACGCGGTGCTGTCGCTGGCCCGACAGTACCGTTTCAAAAACATCGGCGGCACCTCGGCAGGCGCCATCGCCGCGGCGGTGGCGGCGGCGGCCGCGCTGGGCGACCGCCGGCGCCATGCCGGCCAGGCGGTGGAGGCGCAGGTCGGTTTTCCGGGCCTGGCCACGGTATCGGCCGAGCTGTCGCGGCGTGGCTTCATTTACAGCCTGTTCCAGCCCGCGCACGGTGCGCGCACCGCCTACCGGTTGCTGGTGATGCTCACCGGCAAGTCCAGCCTGCCGCGCAAGATCGCCTGCCTGCTCGCGGCGGTGTTCGCGATCGCGCCGCTGGAGCTGCTGGCCACGCTGGTGGGGCTGCTCGGCATCGGCTGGTTGGCCGGTGGCGTGGACGGTGTCTGGGCCACGCTGCTGCCGTCGCTGCTGTGCGCCTACGGTGCCGGCGTACTCGCCTCGGCCCTGCGCGTGGCGCGGGTCGCGCGGCGCAACCTGCTGGGCCTGTGCAGCGGCGCCACCCAGGCCGATGCATCGACGCCGGCGCTCACCGACTGGCTGCATGCCCGCCTGCAGGCGCTGGCTGGCCTGCCGGCCGACCGGCCGCTGACCTTCGGTGACCTGCACCAGGCACCGCGCTATGCCGGCGAGCCGGCCGGCGCGCACGCGATCAGCCTGCAGATGATCACCACCTGCGTTTCGCATACCGAGCCGCGCACGTTGCCGTTCAGCGCTGCGCACTTCTGGTTCGTGCGCGAGGAGTTCCTGCAGCTGTTCCCGGCCAGTGTCGTGGACTGGCTGGTGGCGCAGGCCGGGGCGCCGCAGCGCGTGGACGGGCGCGACTACTACCGGCTGGTCGATGGCGAGCAGTTGCCGGTGCTGGTGGCCACCCGGATGAGCCTGAGCTTTCCGCTGCTGATCAGTGCGGTGCCGCTGCACGAGCCGGCGCGTCGTGAGCGCCGCTGCGAGCCGGCAGCGGCGCCCACGCCCGGGCGCGACAGCAGCAATGTGGCCGACAGCATGGAAGGGCTGACCAGTGGCGGGCAGAACTGTGGCCCGGTCATCACCGCGTTCCGGGTCTGCTGGTTCTCCGATGGCGGGATCAGCAGCAACTTCCCCATCCATCTGTTCGACGCCGCGCTGCCGCGCTGGCCCACCTTCGGCATCAACCTGGTGTATCCGCGCCACGCCGATGCCGTCCTCCTGTCCGATGCCGAGGGGCAGGGCGAACAGGCGCAGATCGAGCGGGCGGTGTTCCTGCCCACCGAGAACCGTCAGGGCTGGCAGCGCAGCTACCAGTCCATCGCCAAGCCGCTGGCCGCGGCGGAGATGTCCGGTTTTCTGTTCTCGATCGTCTCCACCATGCAGAACTGGCGCGATGTGCTGC
Organism: Stenotrophomonas sp. NPDC077421; assembly: GCF_049545505.1. NCBI lineage: Bacteria > Pseudomonadati > Pseudomonadota > Gammaproteobacteria > Lysobacterales > Lysobacteraceae > Stenotrophomonas > Stenotrophomonas sp. NPDC077421. The sequence goes on from NZ_JBMWDP010000008.1 coordinate 24,021, forward strand.
AGGCGCGTGCGCCGGGCTATCGCGATCGCATCGTGCACGTTTCGCTGCACGGCGACGAAGGCGGCATGAATCTGGACATGCCGCAGGACGTGCTCAGCCGCATCGCCGCCAAGGGCAGCGTGGCCGGTGAGCGATTCTGTGACTTCTCCTTCGCCAACCACTACTGGATCCGCTGGCGCAACCTGGCCTCGGCCTACCAGCGCTACACCCTGGAGATCGCGCGCACCGACGATCCCGCGCAGCGCGTGGCTGCGTGGCACGATGCGTACGAGAGCGTGGCCAGCGGCGAACCGCCGCCGCCGTCCTACCGGTTGGGTTCGGAGGACAAGCGACGCGAATCGCAGCAGCTGTGGCACCACATGGTCGAGCAGGGCCAGCGCTGGGACGACCTCGGCCCGGACCTCACCGACGGCGCGCCTCGCCCCCTGCCGCAGATGAAGGTCACCCCGATCTATTGAGCCCGGAGAAACCGGCACCACTACCGGTGCCCAGGTCTCGCACCGGCCGCCTCAGCGCCCGGGCAACTGCGCGAACGCGCGCTGCATGCAGTCCTCGCGCGGGCAGACCCGGCAACCGGGGCCGATCGAGACCGAGTTGCCCGGGCTCTGGATATCCAGCCCGCGCGAATAGATCAACCGCTCGGCATGCTGCAGGTCGCAGCCCAACGCCACCGCGAAGGTCTTGCGCGGCTGCCCGTGCCCGACCGGGCCGCTGCTCACCTGGCGCGCCAGCCAGAAGTGCCGGCGGCCATCGGGCATGCGCGCGGTCTGGGTCAGCACGCGGCCGGGTTGATTGAACGCCTCATACACAATCCACAGCGGACACGAGCCGCCCACCTGCGAGAAGTGGAAGTCGGTGGCGGAATGCCGTTTGGAGACATTGCCGGCGCGGTCCACGCGGATGAAGAAGAAGGGCAGCCCCGGCGCACTGCGCCGCGCCAGCGTGCTCAGGCGGTGGCAGACCGCCTCGAAGCCCACGCCGAAGCGGTGCGCCAGCGCATCGATGTCGTAGGCGCTGTGTTCGGCCGCGCGCAGGAACCGCGCATACGGCATCACCAGCGCTCCGGCAAAGTAGTTGGACATGCCGATCCGAGCCTGCGCGATCTGTTCCGGCTCGCGGAAGCCGGCTCGCGCGATCACCGCATCGATCTGTGCCGCGTACCCCAGCAGGGCCAGTTCGGCCGCCATCTGGAAGGCCTGCTGGCCCGGCTCCAGGTAGTCGGGCAACCACAACGTGCGGCTGCCGCCGTCGTACACGCGCTTCTCGCGCCCGGCCTGCAGCGGCGCCACTTCCACCAGCACCCCGTGCCGGTCGGCCAGCAGCTGGCGCAGGCGCGGCGCCACGTGGCCGGCGACCAGCCCCCATTCGCCGAACAACTGCTCGGCCAGATCGTCCAGTTCGGGAATGTGGTTGTGCATGCGGTTGAAGAAGTCCCGCACCTGATCGCCGGCCGGCAGCGCCTGGCCGGCATGCACGTCACCCAGCTGGAACTCCAGCGCGGCAGCATGCTCGCGCAGCGCCAGGTGACGCCGGTGCAGGTCCAGCAGGGCGCGGCTGATCTGCGGCAGGTTGCCGGCCATCGCGCGCAGCTCGGTGCTGCTCACATCGTCCAGGCCGAGGTCGCGCAGGGTCTCGCCGAGGGCATCCTGCAGCGCGCCCGGCTCATCGACATCGAACAGCTCGCTGACATCGCCCAGCACCGCACGCAGCTTCTGCTGCACGGCCGGGGTCAGGGGTCGCTTGTTGCGCTCGATCTGGTTCAGGTAGCTGGCCGAGAGGCCGAGGGCCCGGGCCAGGTCGATCTGGCTGTAGCCGCGCTGCTCGCGCAGCTTCAGCAGGCGCAGGCCGATCTGGCGGTGTGGAGACTGGCTGTTCACAAGATTCACAAAAATCGTAGCGGGCATTGGCCAGATTAAGCGCATACAGCCCGGAAATCGAGGTTGACCCTGTGAATAATGCCAACAACTTATCGACCCCCCGGGATTGTCCATGACTGTTGCAGCGCCCCGCATCCGTATGTTGATCGATGGCCAGTTCATCGAATCGGCCAGCCCGCACTGGCAGAACGTGGTCAATCCGGCCACCCAGGACGTCCTGGCCCAGGTGCCGTTCGCGACCCCCGGTGAAGTGGACGCCGCCGTCGCTGCGGCCAAGGAAGCCTTCAAGACCTGGCGCAAGACCCCCATCGGCACCCGTGCGCGCATCTTCCTGAAGTACCAGCAGCTCATCCGCGAAAACATGAGCGAGCTGGCCCATATCCTGTCCGCCGAGCAGGGCAAGACCGTGCCGGACGCCGAAGGCGATGTGTTCCGCGGCCTGGAAGTGGTTGAGCACGCCGCTGCGATCGGCAACCTGCAGCTCGGCGAGCTGGCCAACAACGTCGCCAATGGCGTGGACACCTACACCCTGCTGCAGCCGCTCGGCGTGTGCGCCGGCATCACCCCGTTCAACTTCCCGGCGATGATCCCGCTGTGGATGTTCCCGATGGCGATCGCGACCGGCAATACCTTCATTCTGAAGCCGTCCGAGCAGGACCCGATGGTCACCATGCGCCTGGTCGAACTGGCGCTGGAAGCGGGCATTCCCAAGGGCGTGCTCAACGTCGTGCACGGCGGCGAAGACGTGGTCAATGCGATCTGCGACCACCCGGACATCAAGGCCGTCTCCTTTGTCGGTTCCACCCGCGTCGGCACGCACGTGTACAACCGTGCCTCGCTGGCCGGCAAGCGCGTGCAATGCATGATGGGCGCCAAGAACCACGCCGTGGTGCTGCCGGACGCCAACAAGGAACAGAGCCTCAACGCGATGGTCGGTGCCGCCTTTGGCGCGGCGGGCCAGCGCTGCATGGCCGCATCCACCCTGGTGCTGGTCGGCGAGGCGCGCGAGTGGGTGCCTGACCTGGTGGCCAAGGCAAAGACACTGAAGGTGAGCGCCGGCAGCGTGGCCGGGACCGATGTCGGCCCGGTCATCTCCTGCGCCGCCCGCGAGCGCGTGGAAGGCCTGATCGCCTCCGGTGTGGAGCAGGGCGCCAAGCTGGTGCTGGATGGCCGCAACCCGCAGGTGGACGGCTTCGAGAAGGGCAACTTCGTGGGCCCGACCATCTTCGCCGGCGTCACCCCGGGCATGCGCATCTATGACGAGGAAATTTTCGGGCCGGTGCTGGTGATCCTCGAAGCGGACACGCTGGAAGACGCCATCGACCTGATCAACGCCAATCCGAACGGCAACGGCACCGCGCTGTTCACCCAGTCCGGCGCGGCCGCACGCAAGTTCCAGGAAGACATCGACGTCGGCCAGGTCGGCATCAACGTGCCGATTCCGGTGCCGGTGCCGCTGTTCTCCTTCACCGGTTCGCGCGCCTCCAAGCTCGGCGACCTGGGCCCGTACGGCAAGCAGGTGGTCATGTTCTACACCCAGACCAAGACCATCACCTCGCGCTGGTTCGATGACGAGACGCTGGGTCACGGCGTCAACACCACCATCAGCCTGAAGTAAGCAACAACGGAGTTCGACCATGAGCCACTCGATGACGACGGAACTCGACGAAGCGCAGCAGGCCTATAGAGAGGCTGCGCGCGACTTCGCCCAGGCCGAACTGGCGCCACACGCCGCGCGATGGGATGCGGAGGGCATCTTTCCGCGCGAGGCGATCGCCAAGGCAGGGGAACTCGGGTTCTGTGGCCTGTACATGGACCCCGAGGTCGGCGGCAGCGGCTTGAGCCGTCTGGACGCCGCCGTCGTCATCGAGGAGCTCGCCAACGTGGACCCGTCCACTGCGGCCTACATCAGCATCCACAACATGGCCTCGTGGATGGTGTCGACGTGGGGTACCGAAACGCTGCGCGCCGCCTGGGGCACCGATCTGTCCTCGGGCAGCAAGCTGGCCTCGTACTGCCTGACCGAGCCGGGTGCCGGGTCGGACGCGGCGTCGCTGAAGACCAGCGCCGTGCGCGAAGGTGAACACTACGTGCTGAACGGCGCCAAGGCCTTCATCTCCGGTGCCGGCGCCACCGAACTGCTGGTGGTGATGGCGCGGACCGGCGGTGCCGGTGCGGGCGGCATCAGCGCGATCGCGGTGCCGGCCGACCTGCCGGGCATCAGCTACGGTCGCAAGGAAGAGAAGATGGGCTGGAACAGCCAGCCCACCCGCGGCATCACCTTCGAGAACGTCCGCGTGCCGGTCAGCCACCTTCTGGGAGAGGAAGGCGGCGGCTTCAAGCTGGCGATGAAGGGCCTGGACGGTGGCCGCATCAACATCGCCGCCTGTTCGCTGGGTGCCGCCCAGGGCGCGCTGGACGCGGCCCGCCGCTACATGGGCGAGCGCCGCCAGTTCGGCAAGGCGCTGGCCGACTTCCAGGCGCTGCAGTTCAAGCTGGCCGACATGGCCACCCAGCTCGTGGCCGCGCGGCAGATGGTGCATACCGCCGCGCGCAAGCTCGACGCCGGTGCCAGCGATGCCAACGTGTGGTGTGCGATGGCCAAGCGCTTCGCCACCGATGCCGGCTTCAACGTCTGCAACGATGCGCTGCAGATCCACGGCGGTTATGGCTACATCCGCGAATACCCGATCGAACGGCTGCTCCGCGATTGCCGCGTGCACCAGATCCTGGAGGGCACCAACGAGATCATGCGCGTGATCGTGGCCCGCCACCTGCTCAACACCGAAGAGGAACTGCGATGATGGATTGGCGCACGCACGAACACACCGGCCTGAAGGTCGAGGCCGATGGCCACGTCGCGGTGGTGACGCTGGACAACCCGCCGGCCCACACCTGGACCGTGCACAGTCTGTCCGCCCTGCGCGACCTGGTCGGTGCGCTCAATGCCGACAAGGGCATCTACGCGCTGGTGATCACCGGGGGAGGCGAAAAGTTCTTCTCCGCCGGGGCCGATCTCAAGCAGTTCGCCTCCGGCGACAAGGGCGCCGCGCGCGAAGCGGCACGCAGATTCGGCGAAGCCTTCGAGGCCCTGTCCGGCTTCCGTGGCGTCTCCATCGCGGCCATCAACGGCTATGCGATGGGCGGCGGCCTGGAATGTGCGCTGGCCTGCGACCTGCGCATCATCGAGGACCATGCCCAGGTGGCGCTGCCGGAGGCGACCGTCGGCCTGCTGCCGTGCGCCGGTGGCACGCAGAATCTACCGCGTCTGGTGGGCGAAGGCTGGGCCAAGCGGATGATCCTGCTCGGCGAACGCATCGATGCCGACGCCGCCGTGCGCATCGGCCTGGCCGAAGAGAAGGTCGGCAAGGGCGAAGCGCTCGCACTGGCGCTGGACTGGGCGCGCAAGGCCGGCAAGCAGAGCCCGACCAGCATCGCCGCGTGCAAGACGCTGGTGCAGGCCACCCGCACCGGCACCCATGCCGCCGCCCTGGTGGCCGAACGCGAAGCGTTCGTCGACCTGTTTGACAGCGCCGACCAGGTCGAGGGCGTCAGCGCCTTCCTGGAGAAGCGCAGCGCGCAGTGGAAGAACGCATGAGCACGGTCGCCGCCAGCGAAGACGCACCGGTGCTGTTCGAGGAACGCACCGCCGCCAACGGCATGCGCATCGGCATCGCCACGCTCAACGCCGCGCGCACGCTCAACGGCTTTTCGCTGCCGATGGCACACCTGCTGGGCGAGCGCCTGCAGGCCTGGGCCGACGACGACGGCATCGCCCTGGTGGTGCTGCAGGGCGCGGGCGAGAAGGCCTTCTGCGCCGGCGGTGACCTGCACAGCCTGTACCGCAGCATGGTGGAGTACCGCCAGGCGGGCCGCAGCGACATCCGCGACAACACGTATGCCGCCGAATTCTTCGACGTCGAGTACCGCGTCGACTACGCCATCCACACCTTCCCCAAGCCGATCCTGTGCTGGGGCCACGGCATCGTGATGGGCGGTGGCATCGGCCTGATGTCCGGCGCCAGCCATCGCGTGGTCAGCGAGCGCTCGAAACTGGCGTTCCCGGAGATCACCGTCGGTCTGTTCCCCGACGTGGGCGGCAGCTGGCTGCTGCCGCGCGTGCCGGGCAAGGGTGGTCTGTTCCTGGCCCTTACCGGCGCCCCGCTCAATGCCGGCGATGCGATCTACGCCGGCCTGGCCGACATCCACGTGCCGGAAGCGCAGCGCGAAGCGGTGTTCACCGCGCTGCTCGGCGTGCACTGGAGCGAGGAGGCCAAGCGCAACCGCGAGCAGCTCAGCGCCCTGTTGCAGCAGCACGCCACCGACGCGGCCACCGGCCCGCTGCTGCGCCATGTCGCCACCCTCGACGCGCTCTGTGCCGGCGACGATCTGGCCACCATCGTGGACGCGATCATCGCGCTGGAAACCGACGATCCCTGGTTGCAGGCCGCCCAGGCCACGCTCGCCGCCGGTGCACCCGGCTCGGCGCGGTTGGCCTTCGAGCTGCAGCGCCGCACTGCCGGCGCATCGCTGGCCGACGTCTACCGCCTGGAGTACATCGCCGCGCTGCACAGCGCCGCCCACGGCGACTTTGCCGAAGGCATCCGCGCGCTGTTGATCGACAAGGACCGCACCCCGCACTGGCAGCCGGCCACCCTGGCCGAGGCCACGGCGGCGTGGGCCCACACCTTCTTCGTTTCGCCCTGGTCCGACGCCACGCACCCGCTGGCCGACCTCGGTGTCACTGACCCTGAAAGGAGCCTCGCATGAGCCGTATCGCATTCATTGGGCTGGGCAACATGGGTGGCCCGATGGCCGCCAACCTGGCCAAGGCCGGGCACGCCGTGCGCGTGTTCGACCTGGTGCCCGCCGCCGTGCAGGCCGCGGTCGATGCCGGCGCCACCGCTGCGCATTCCGCGCTGGACACCCTGACCGACGCCGAGATCGTGATCTCCATGCTGCCGGCCAGCCGTCACGTCGAAGGCGTGTACCTGGGCGAGGACGGTCTGCTGGCCGATATTCCCGGCGGCGCACTGCTGATCGACTGCAGCACCATTGCCCCGGCCACCGCACGCAAGGTTGCCGAAGCGGCCGCTGCACGTGGTCTGCAGATGCTCGACGCACCGGTCTCCGGCGGCACCGCCGGTGCACAGGCCGGCACCCTGACCTTCATCGTCGGTGGCGATGCCGAGGCGCTCGAGCGCGCCCGCCCGATCCTGCAGGCAATGGGCAAGAACATCTTCCATGTCGGCGCCAGCGGCGCCGGCCAGGTCGCCAAGCTGTGCAACAACATGGCGCTGGGCGTGATCATGGCGGTCACCGGCGAATCCATCGCACTGGGCGTGGCGCACGGTCTGGATCCGAAGGTGTTGTCGCAGATGATGGCGGTCAGCACCGGCCGCAGCTGGGCCACCGAAGTGTGCAACCCGTGGCCGGGTGTGCTGGAGAATGCGCCGGCCTCGCGCGGCTACAGCGGCGGCTTCGGCAGCGACCTGATGCTCAAGGACATGGGCCTGGCGGTGGAAGCGGCCATGAGCGTGGGCGCCTCGATTCCACTCGGCGAGCTCGCGCGCAACCTGTATTCGATGAACCACCAGGCCGGTCGCGGCAAGCTGGATTTCTCCAGCGTCGTGCAGGTGATCGCAAACGAAACGTAACACCAGCACCACGCTCAGACGCATCCCCGGGTATCACCCTGGGGATCCACCGCGGTGGGATGGGCGGTTGCCAGGCGGTCGAGCCAGGCAGCCGCCCATTTTTTTGCCCGATCCTGCTTACGCGACCGTCAGCGTCACATCGATGTTGCCGCGGGTGGCGTTGGAGTACGGGCACACGATGTGCGCCTTCTGCACCAGCTCCTCCACCTGCTCCCGCGGCAGGCCCGGCACCGAGATCTCCAGCGCGACTTCGATACCGAAGCCGGTCGGAATCTGGCCGATGCCCACCTTGCCGGTGATGGCGGTTTCGGCCGGCAGCGCGACCTTGGCCTGGCCGGCCACGTACTTCAGCGCACCCAGGAAGCAGGCCGAGTAGCCGGCGGCGAACAGCTGTTCCGGGTTGGTGCCCGGGCCGCCCGCGCCGCCCAGCTCGCGCGGGGTGGACAGCTGCACGTCCAGCACGTTGTCGGACGAGGTGGCGTGGCCTTCACGGCCGCCGGTAGCGGTGGCCGTGGCGGTGTACAGAACGTTTTCGATGGACATGGGATTCTCCTGTGGCGTGAAGGGATGGAGCGGGTAGGTGAGACGTACTGTGCGCCACTGGGCTGTACGTGTGGCAACATTTCGTCCAGGAAACTTGATCTGGAGTCCAGAATGGTCGATCGCCTGCAATCCCTGCTTGGCCGCTTCGCGGTCAGTGCCGAGGTCTTCCATGCCGGCCCGCTGTGCGGCATCAACCACTTGGCTGCCGACGGCGAGCGTGGCCAGCTGCACCTCATCCGCGACGGGACGGTACGGGTGGAACATGACGATGGCAGTGTGCTGCAGATCGACCAGCCCAGCGTGCTGCTCTACCCGCGTCCGCTGGCCCACCGCTTCATCACGGACGCGCAGCGCGGCGCCGATTTCGCCTGTGCGCATCTGCAGTTCGAAGGGGCCGGCAACAACCCGGTGGCCGCCGCGCTGCCCGCAGTGATCTGTCTGCCGCTGGATGCCCTGTACGGGGGCCATCCTGTGCTGTCGCTGCTGTTCGAGGAAGCCTTCGCCCAGCGCTGCGGCCGCCAGGCGCTGCTGGATCGCCTGTTTGAAGTGGTGCTGATCCAGATCCTGCGCGCGCTGATGGAAAGCGGTCAGCTACGCGTCGGCCTGCTCGCCGGCATGGCCCACCCGCGCCTGCGCCACGCGCTGGTGGCCATGCACGAAGCGCCGGCCGAGGAGTGGACGCTGGAATCGCTGGCGCAGCGTGCCGGCATGTCGCGCAGCGCCTTCGCCGACAGCTTCCGCGACACCATCGGCAGCACGCCGGGCCAGTACCTGCAGGGCTGGCGCACGCGGCTGGTGCAGCAGGCGCTGCGCAGGGGGCAACCGCTCAAGCGCATCGCCATCGATGTGGGCTACGGCAGCGAAGCGGCACTGTCGCGCGCATTCAAAGCGCAGACCGGGCAATCGCCGCGGCAGTGGAAGCAGGTGGGCGCGGCAGCACGCGCGCCCTGACGCCCTCAGATCGCCCACTCCCGATCCGTCGTGAACATGATCGTCAGCCAGCGGTCCGTCGATTCCTCGCCCAGCGCCTCGCCGATCTCGTCGCGCAGGCGGTCCCATTCCAGCAGCGCACGCGGCGGGTCATCGGCGCGCACCACGAAGAACAGCTCGATCTGCTCGCCACGCCCGACCTTGGCCACGTAGCTGCGGTACTCGAGGAAGCCGTGCCTGGCGACGATGGCACGCGCCACCTCGTCCACGTGCGCCTGCAGGTCCACCGGGGTGATCAGCAGGATGTCCGACAGCGCCTGCCGCACCGTGCCGAGCGGGGCGACCATGACGAACAGGCACACCACCAGCAGGATCGCCGGATCGATGTAGGGCACCAGCCATGCCCAGCGCGTATCGCCCATCAGCCAGCCGCCGATGAAGGCGACCAGATAGGCGGCCGACATGCTGGCCGACACCCCCCAGTTCTTGCCATCCAGCGCGATGAACTCCGAGCCGATGCCGCGGTTGGCACGGCGCACGAACAGGGCCAGCCCGATCTCGGCGATGATCGACAGCACCGCGAACAGGATCGCCGGGCCCAATGCGATCGCGCGCCCCCCGGACATCAATGCGTCCACCGCGTTGACCGCCGCATACAGGGCCGCGCCGATCATCAGCGTGCCACTGACCCCGAGCACGATCGGCTCCAGGTGCCAGAAGCCCATCGTGAAGCGCTGGTTGAGGCGCGATTGCAATGCATCCACCTGGGTCGACAGGCTGATCAGCCGCACCACCAGCAACGACAGCCAGGTCATCACCACGTCGATCAGGCCGTAGATGCCGTCGAAGATGATCAGCGAGGAGTTGGCCAGGAACCCGAACACCACCGCCGCGACCGCCATCGCCAGCGACGCGGCGATGGACAGGCGCAGCACACCTTGTTCGGTGGCAGGGTCGAAACCGGACAGGAGGGGGCTGCGCATCGCAGGCCTTGCAGAAAGACAGAGCGCAATTGTGCGCTGTTCCGATTGCAGCCGTGAATCGCGATGCGCTGTTGCCGTTGCGGCACACGGCGCTCGGGGCTGCCCTCGGGCAGCGTTCATGGCAAGCGGGTAAACTGTTGATTGCGCTGGCATTGCCAGCAGATCCCGATGCCTGCCCGCCCATGACCCAGCCTGCCTCCGACGCTGCGGCGCGTTACACCGCCTCCCTGCGCCTGTCCGTCGCCCCGATGATGGACTGGACGGACCGCCATTGCCGGTATTTCCACCGGTTGCTGGCCCCGGGTGCGCGGCTGTACACCGAAATGGTGCATGCCAATGCGGTGATCCACGGCGACCGCGAGCGCCTGCTGGGCTTCGATGGCAGCGAGCATCCGCTGGCCCTGCAGCTCGGTGGCAGCGATCCGGCGCTGCTGGCGCAGGCCGCGCGCATCGCCCAGGAGTGGGGCTATGACGAGGTCAACCTCAACTGTGGCTGCCCGTCCGACCGCGTCCAGGCCGGGCGCTTCGGTGCCTGCCTGATGCGCGAACCGACGCTGGTGGCCGAGTGCGTGGCGGCGATGGTCGCGGCGGTCGACATCCCGGTCACGGTGAAGTGCCGGCTCGGCGTTGATGAAGACAACGACTACGAAATCTTTCGCAACTTCGTCGATCAGTCGGCCAACGCGGGAAGTGCGATGTTCATCGTGCACGCCCGCAACGCCTGGCTGAAGGGCCTGTCGCCGAAGGAGAACCGCGAAGTACCGCCGCTCCGCTACGACTGGGTGCACCGCCTGAAGGCCGAGCGGCCGCAGCTGGCCATCGTCCTCAACGGCGGCTTGGCCACGGTCGAGGCGGCGCAGGCGCAGCTGCCCGCGCTGGACGGGGTGATGCTGGGCCGGGCGGCCTACCACGACCCCTACGTGCTGCACCGGCTGGAGGCCGCGCAGACCGGCGCGCCGCTGCAGTCCCGCGAGGCCCTGCTGCGGGCCATGCGGCCGTACATCGAGGCGCGGTTGGCCGATGGCCTGGCGCTCAAGCACATCACTCGCCATCTGCTCGGCCTGTTCCACGGCCAGCCGGGCGGCCGCGCCTTCCGCCAGATCCTCAGCGAGGGCGCCCACCGCGCCGGCGCGGACTGGAGCCTGATCGAGCAGGCGCTGGCGGTGACCCGGGCGCAGGCGGAACGTGTCGCAGCGTGAGCCGGCCCGCAGTCCTGGCTTGACAAGCTGCCCGTTTTGTCGCCATTGTTCACCTAGATGAACAAACTGGCGGCGCAGCCGGAAAAGTTCAGATCGGATTCACCGCGTAAAACCAAGAATTTGCAAAAGATTCGTAAAACGTCGGCCTGACTGACGGTTACGAATTTACAACTTTTGAACGTTTTGCCGCCGTCCGCTAGGATCAGACCGATGCACTCCGTGACTCGCCATCGCCATCGCCATCGCCGCCTCGCCGTCCTCGCCCTTCTGGCGATGGGGGCTGCTGCCTTCAGCGGTACGCTCCTGGCGCAGGATATCCCGCCGCCGGAAGCCTCCCGTGGCGACATGGCGCGGGCCGCGCGTGGCGGGGCGCAGGAGCGTTCGCTGTCCGATGCGGTGCGTCGGGTCCAGCGGACCACCGGGGGCCACATCCTCGGCGCCGAGCGTGTTCCGTTCGACGGTCGCGACATCAACCGGGTCAAGTACATGGACGACCGCGGACGGGTCCGCTACATGGACGACCCGGCGCCGGCGCGTTCACAGCCCCGCACGCCGCGCTCGGATATGTCATCACTACGCGGCGATAACCCCTGAACAGGGATAGTTGTCCGCAGTCATCTGCATTACCCACTGGCCCCCGGCCATACCCAGGACACTAGGGAGAGTTCATGCGTATCCTTCTGGTCGAAGACGAAGCCCCGCTGCGGGAAACCCTGGCAGCCCGGCTCAAGCGCGAAGGCTTTGCCGTCGATGCTGCGCAGGACGGTGAGGAAGGTCTGTACATGGGCCGCGAAGTGCCGTTCGATGTCGGCATCATTGATCTGGGCCTGCCCAAGATGTCGGGCATGGAACTGATCAAGGCGCTGCGCGATGAGGGCAAGAAATTCCCCGTGCTCATCCTGACCGCGCGTTCGAGCTGGCAGGACAAGGTCGAGGGCCTCAAGCAGGGCGCCGACGATTACCTGGTCAAGCCGTTCCATGTCGAAGAGCTGCTGGCCCGCGTCAACGCGCTGCTGCGCCGTGCCGCTGGCTGGAGCAAGCCCACGCTCGAATGCGGTCCGGTCGCGCTGGATCTGGCCGCGCAGACGGTCAGCGTCGGCGGCAGCAACGTGGACCTCACCAGCTACGAGTACAAGGTGCTCGAATACCTGATGATGCATGCCGGTGAACTGGTCTCCAAGGCCGACCTCACCGAGCACATCTACCAGCAGGATTTCGACCGCGACTCGAACGTGCTGGAAGTGTTCATCGGCCGCCTGCGCAAGAAGCTCGATGCCGACGGTGAGCTCAAGCCGATCGAAACCGTGCGTGGCCGCGGGTATCGTTTCGCGATCCCGCGCAACGAGGGCTGAGTCGACACTTTGGCGATTGCATGATGTCCGGCCGTCTGTGGTTCTTCAAACGCTGGCGGCCGCGCTCACTGCAGGCACGCCAGATGCTGGCGGCGTCTGTGGGTCTGGTCGGGTTTCTGGCGTTGGCCGGTTACGCTCTGGACGCGGCATTCGCTGATACCGCACGCGCCAATCTGCAGGAGCGCCTGAAAAGCTACGCGAGAGCATATGCGGACGGTATCGACTTCACCCGGGACCGTTCACTCTACATTCGCGAGCAACCACCAGATTCACGTTTCGATGGCCCAGGCAGCGGTCTTTACATGCAAGTGGTGCTTGCGGACGGCACGCGCGCCAATTCCATGTCGGCTGAAGGGCCGATCCTGCCGGCCGAAGGGGGCGGGCTGTTGAGCCCGCGTCAGGAAGTGTTCGAAGGCCCTTTGCCAATGACCCAGATCGACGGCACGCCCGGCTCGGTGTACCGCTACGGACTTGGCCTGATGTGGGATGCCGACGCCGACCCTGCCACCGAGTTCCCGTACACCATCTACGTGATGGAAGATTCGCGTGCGCTCGGTGCGCAGCTGCGCGTCTTCCGCGGGCGGGTGTGGTTCTACCTCGGTGGTGCGGGCCTGATCCTGCTGCTGCTGCAGACCGTGATCCTGCAGTGGAGCCTGCGACCGTTGCGGCGCGTGATCACCGAGCTGACCAAGGTGCAGCGCGGCGAGACCGAGCGCATGAGCGAGCGCCACCCGCGCGAGCTGGAACCGCTGACCGACAGCATCAACGCCTTCATCGAGAGCGAGCGCGAGAACCTGGAGCGCCAGCGCAACACCCTGGCCGATCTCGCGCACAGCCTGAAAACGCCGCTGGCCGTGCTGCGTACGCAGCTGGACAGCGGTGCCCAGGACCAGGACCTGCGCGAGGAGTTCGACGTCCAGCTGCGGCGCATGAACAACCTGGTGTCCTACCAGTTGGCGCGCGCCGCATCGTCGGGCCACAAGCTGTTCTCCGCGCCGCTGCCGATCGAATCCAACGCCGAGGAGATCGTGCGTGGCCTGGAAAAGGTCTACGCCGCCAAGGGCGTGCTGTGCGAGTTCGACATCGATGCGGCCGCGCGTTTCCACGGTGAACCCGGCGACCTGCAGGAACTGCTCGGCAACCTGCTGGAGAATGCCTTCAAGTGGGCCAAGCGGCGCGTGCTGCTCAGCGCCCATCCGCTGCCGGCACCGGGTGCCCGCCGCGCAGGCCTGGTGCTGTCGGTGGACGACGACGGCCCGGGCATCGCCCCGGAAGACATCGCCAAGGTGCTCCAGCGGGGCGTACGCGGCGACGAGCGCGTGCAGGGCCACGGTATCGGCCTGTCGATCGTGCAGGACCTGATCAAGGACTATCGCGGCGAACTGCAGGTTCTGCGCTCGCCGGAACTGGGTGGCGCACGATTCGAAGTGAAGCTGCCGCCCGGCCCCTGAGGCAGTGATGCGCTGTCACATCGCCGGCGGCGCACCGTAGAAGCGCCGCAGATGCGCGGCCACCTCCGGCATCTCCCTGTCCAGCAGGGCGGGTGCGGAGAAGTGGTATTCGGTGGCCACCGCGAAGAATTCTTCGGGCGCCTCCGAGGCATACGGGTCGATCGCGGTATGCCGGCCCCGGTCCACCTGCTCGCAGAAGCCGTCGTACGCCCGCTGGAAGTCGGCGGCCCACTGTTTCTGCCAGGCGCGCGGCAACGGCGGCGTGCCGTCGATCGCACCATCCAGCGCGTCGATCTTGTGCGCCATTTCATGCACCGCCACGCAGTAGCCGGCGTGCGGGTCGGCGATATCGGCCTGGATGTCGGCCCACGACAGAATCAGCGGACCGCTGTCCCAGGATTCGCCGATCAGTTCGTCATCCCATTCGTGCAGTACCCCGGCCGCATCGACATGGCTGCGCTGCACGCGGAACGCGTCCGGGTAAACGATCAGCTGCGACCAGCCGCGCAACCCGACCTCGCCCAACTCCAGCAGCGGCAGGCAGCACAGCGCGGCCAGCAGCACACCATCGCCTTCGTCCAGCTGCAGGCCCGCCACCGGGCTGATCGTCTTCTCGTGCAGGAAGCGCGCGCTGAGCACGCGCAGGCGCTCGCGGCGCGCCGGGTCCAGGCCACGCAGCCACGGGCCACGCTGGCAGCTCTGCTGCCACAAAGACGGATCGATCTCGCGCGGCGTACGCCGCAGCCAACCCCACATACGTTCGATCAGCGGAACATGCCCGGCAGGAAGCTGTGCCACTTCGGTGCGCGCAGGCGCGGCAGCACATCGTCATCGCCACCCCCGCCGGTGCTGCCGGTGCCACTGGCGCTGGGCTTGACCGCCGCCGGTGCGCTGGCGCTGGTCGGGGTGGACGGCGGCGCACGTTCGGCATCGCTGGCGGAATAGACGCAGCCACCCCGCGCCTGGCCGGCGATCGCTTCGGAAGCGTGCGCGGCCAAGGGGGCCATCAGCAGGATCAGGCAATGGGCGAACGGGCGCATCGTCAACATCCAGAACGGGTGAACAGGTCAGTTCCCGATTCTAGCCCGATTCAGCGCCGGTATTGAAAGGCCCCCGCGGGCGCTGGGGGCGGGTTTCCCGCATAATTTTGTCCAGTAATCCGATGGAAGCTGCCGTGGACGACCGCCAACTGCTGGCCAAACTGGGAGCCGGGCGCCTGTCCGGGGACGCCCTGGCGCGTGAGCTGGGTCAGACGCGTGCCGCCATTTGGAAGCGGATTCAAGGACTTAGGTCGGCCGGGATCGCGATTGAAGGGCGCGCCGGCGACGGATACCAGTTGCAGCAGCCGCTGGATCTGCTCGACGCGGACACCCTCCGTGCGGCGCTGCCGGCGGCGGTCCTTCCGCTGCTTGCCTCCCTGGACATCGCCTGGAGCGTGGGCTCCACCAACACCGAATTGCTGCGCTGCAGCGCGCCGGCGCGCGGCACGGCCGTGCTCTTGGCCGAGCGCCAGACCGGCGGCCGTGGGCGGCGTGGCCGCGAATGGACCTCGCCCCTGGCCGCGCATGTGTACCTGTCGGTACTGCGCGGCTTTGCCGGCGGCCTGTCGCGGCTGGGGGGCCTGAGCCTGGTGGCCGGCGTGGCCGTGGCCGAGGCGCTGCGCGCGCAGGGCATCGCCGGGGTCACGCTGAAGTGGCCCAATGATCTGGTTGTCGAGGGCCGCAAGCTCGGCGGTCTGCTGGTGGAAGGTGGCGGTGAATTCGCCGGCCCGGCGCGGGCGGTGATCGGCCTGGGCGTCAACGTGCGCATGCCGGCGGACCACGGGGCGCAGATCACCCAGCCGTGGACCGACCTGGCGACACTGGCCGGCGCGCAGGGCGTGGCGCGCAACGCGCTGGTCGCGGCGATCCTGGCGTCGCTCCTGCCGGCGCTGGAGGCGTTCGATGCCGATGGCCTGGCCCCGTTCCTGCCGCGCTATGCCGCCCTGGACGGGCTGGCCGGGCGCGCGGTGCGGGTCGATGAGGGGGGCCAGTGGATCGAGGGCCACGCACTGGGCCTGGCCGACGATGGTGCGCTGCGGGTGCGCACCGCGCAGGGCGAGCGCGTGTTCCATGCCGGCGAAGTCAGCGTGAGGATGCAATGAGCGACTGGTTGTTCGACCTGGGCAATTCCCGTTTCAAGTTCGCCCCGCTGCAGGGCGTGCGTGCCGGTGATGTGCAGGCCTGGCCGCATGGCGCCGAGGCGATGCCGGCCGATGCGTTGCAGGCGCTGCCGCAGGGCGACGTGGCCTATGTGGCCAGCGTTGCCGCACCCGCCTTGACCCGCAGCATGCTCGAGGTGTTGCAGGCCCGCTTCGCCCAGGTGCGGGTCGTGCGTACCGAGGCGCAGTGCGCCGGTGTGCGCGTTGCGTATGCCGATCCGACAAAATTCGGCGTGGATCGCTTCCTGGCGCTGCTGGCCGTGGCCGGGCGTGGCGAGGCCGTGGTGGTCGCCGGGGTGGGTACCGCGTTGACGATCGACCTGCTCGACGCCGATGGCCTGCACCACGGCGGGCGTATCGCGGCGTCGCCGACCACGATGCGCGAGGCGCTGCATGCGCGTGCGGTGCAGTTGCCCGCCCGCGGGGGCGCATACCATGCGTTCGCCACCGATACCGCCGACGCGCTGGCCTCCGGCTGCGATGGTGCAGCCGTGGCACTGATCGAGCGCAGCCGCACCGACGCGGCCGCGCTGCTCGGCCGCCTGCCCGCGCTGCTGGTCCACGGTGGCGGCGCACCGGCGCTGATGCCGCTGCTCGGCGATGCGCAGTTCCAGCCGGCGCTGGTGCTTGATGGCCTGGCCCGCTGGGCCGTGCACCACGCGCCACGCTGACCCGGGCCAGGCCGCGCGCAATCCCCGCGCTTGGCCCTAGAATCCCTCCATGCTTACCCGTGCCCTGATCGTTGTCCTGGTCATCCTCAATGGGGGTGTCGCGCTGTGGTGGATGCTGCGCGGCGAGCCCGCCGTTGCGCCGTCTGCGGCGCCCAGCGGTGTGGCGCAGCTTCAGCTGTTGCCCGGGGATGCCGTCGTACCGGCGGCCGCGCCTGTGGCGCCGGCCGTGGCCACGCCCGCGCTGGCCGATGCCACCCCGGCCGCGGCGGCACCGGCGCCTGCAACCGCGCCGGCGGCGCCCACGCCCGTGCCTGTGCCCACGCCCGCAGCACCCGCTGTCACGGCGCCGGCACCGGTCGCGGTGACCCCGCCGCCTGCCGCTGCCGTGCCCGCCCAGTGCCTCAGCCTGGGTCCGTTTGCCGACCGTGCCAGCGCGCAGGCCGCGCAGGCCAAGGCTGGCGCCGGGCTGCGCGGCGCGCGCCTGCGCGAGGTCACCGATGCCGGCGCCACGCGCTACCGGGTGCTGCTGCCGCCGGCCGCCAGCCGTGAGGAAGCCCAGGCCACGGTCAAGCGCATCGTCGCGGCAGGCCTGAGCGACTACTACATCATCGGCCAGGGCGAGGAAGCCAACGCCATCGCGCTGGGCCAGTACCGCAACCGCGAAGGGGCCGAACGGCGCATGGCTGCCCTCGGTGCGGCCGGTTTCGCCGCCCGCCTGGTGCCCAGTGGCGGGGATGGCAGCGCGCAGTGGTGGGTGGATGCGACGCTGGCCACCCCGGCCGACGCCGCCACGGTGCGCCAGCGCAGCGGCGCGGCGCAGCAACGCTCGCTGGACTGTGCGCGCTTGCGCTAGAATCCACGCTCCGCGACGGCAGCGCCGTTCGCCGTGCCGATGCCGGCATAGCTCAGTTGGTAGAGCAACCGCCTTGTAAGCGGTAGGTCCCCAGTTCGAATCCGGGTGCCGGCACCACCGACCAACGGTCGGTGGCTACTGATTGTCCGCTGCTTCCCCTCGTTACCTGCTGCAGCGCCGCGAGTCCCGCGCCGTCGCGCTGGCTAGACTGTGCTTCTTTGCAATGGAGCAGCAGCGATGGCGATGTATCCCCCGGTTTCCCTGATCGGCGTTCCCACCGACATCGGAGCAGGCCATCGCGGCGCAGGTCTGGGGCCGGACGCACTGCGTATTGCCGGCCTCGGCGATGCCCTGGCCGCGCGCGGCGTGGACGTGCGCGACATCGGCAACCTGGATGGCCCGCGCAACCCGTGGACCGCGCCGGTGCACGGCTACCGCCACCTGGATGAAGTGGTGGCGTGGAACCGTGCGCTGATGGACGCCACCTACGCCGAACTGCAGGCGGGCCGCATGCCGATCATGCTCGGCGGCGACCATTGCCTGGGCATCGGCTCGATCACGGCGGTGGCGCGATGGTGCCGCGAGCAGGGCAAGACCCTGCGCGTGCTGTGGCTGGATGCGCACTCGGACTTCAATACCAGCGACGTCACCCCGTCGGGCAACGTGCATGGCATGCCGGTGGCCTGCCTGTGCGGGCTGGGCCCGGATGCGCTGACCCGGCTTGGCGGCGATGCGCCGGCGATCCGCCCGCAGCAGGTGCATCAGATCGGCATCCGGTCGGTGGACCAGGATGAGAAGCGCCTGATCAAGCAGCATCAGGTGGATGTGTACGACATGCGCTACATCGACGAGGCCGGCATGAAGCGCACGATGGAAGCGGCGCTGAAGGGGATCGACGCCACCACCCACCTGCATGTCAGCTTCGACGTGGACTTCCTGGACCCGAGCATCGCCCCGGGCGTAGGCACCACCGTGCCGGGTGGCGTGAACTACCGCGAAGCCCAGCTGGTGATGGAAATGATCGCCGACACCGGGCGCATGGGCTCGCTGGACATCGTGGAGCTCAATCCCCTGCTGGACAACCGCAACACCACCGCCGAGCTGGCGGTGGACCTGGTGGAAAGCCTGTTTGGCAAATCGACATTGATGCGCGATTGACACCGTGGCGGCGTGCCGTGCGCCGCGTGGCTGAATGGTGGCAGGGCGCGTTCACATTCGCTGCACGCCGCTGCCGCCAGATTGCACATCACGCGGCGGCAGTGTCGATTCGACCCCCGCCCCGCGATCGGGAAGAGGAGCATCGCTCGTCTGACAGGTGGACCGGATACCGGTGATGAAGTTGATCAAACAGGAGAACCCCATGAAGCGTGTTATTGCACTGATGCTGTTGTCGATGTTCTCGGTGGCGATGCTCGCCGGCTGCAACACCGTTGCCGGTGCCGGCAAGGATGTACAGAAGGCGGGCGAGACGGTGGAAGACGCTGCCAAGGGCAACTGATCCCTGGATCGGACACCCAGAAAAAGGCCGGGATTTCCCGGCCTTTTTCGTTGCGTGCAGTAGTGAACCATTCAAGCTCGTGAGCATCCGTTTCATCGTCGCTTGACCGCCACCAAACGCGCACCCGCGCACTCTGTACCTGCGGCGACGATGCCGTTTCAAACAAGGATGCCAACCCATGAACAAAGACATCATTTCCGGCAAGTGGACGCAGCTCAAGGGCAAGGCGCAGGCCAAGTGGGGCGATCTGACCGACGACGATTTCAAGGTGGCCGAGGGCAATGCCGAGTACCTGGCAGGCCGGCTGCAGGAGCGCTATGGCTGGGCGCGCGACCGCGCTGAAAACGAAGTGCGCGACTTCGAGAAAGCCATGCGCAAGGATTATCCGGATTTCCACTGACGCGGTACGCCGCGTGCAGTGAGGCGGCACGGCCGCCAAGGTATGAAACCAGGTGGGCCGCATCGCGCGGCCCGCTTTTTCTTTTTCAGCGCCCGCGGTAGGACGGCGGGTCCGGGACATAGCCCTGCGGGAAGGACTGCGGGGCATCGTCGCGGCGCAGCGCACGGCGCGGCATGACCCCGCGCGCGATCAGGTTGCGCTCGCTGTCGTAGCGCACATCCAGCCGCTGGGTTGGCATGCGCGTGGCGCGGTCGAAGGTGGTGTTGTCCGCGCGCGAATACTCGCGCGCACCGTGCCCGGTGCCGAGCTGCGGGGCGGGCGCCGCTGCACCGCGGGCAGAAGCCACGTCGGCCGCCGCCTCGGCCTGCGGGGCCTCGCGCAGGATCGGGCGCGAGGGGCGGGCGATCGGTGGCGCCGGGGCGTAGCGCGCCGCTTCGCGGAAGACAGCGATGCCGATCACGCCGATGTTGTCGGGGCGGCCGGTGCGTGCCGCGTAGCTGCGGCCAGGGTCGGTGAACACGAACTGGGCGACCTCGCGCGACGACTTGCGCCAGCCGCTGATCTCCGCCCGCTGCCACGGGTCGAGCACATAGCCGGTCTGTCCGGGAGCGGCGACCTCGCCGGTGATGGCGTTCAGGCCGTCCACCGACAGCACCACGAGCACGCGTTCGTTGCTGTCGTTGCGCAATGCCACGCTGTAGCGGTGGCCCTGCTGACCGGCGATCCAGCGCTGGGAGCCGTCCGGATACTGGCGAAGCGTGCGGCCGCTGTCGCGGTCCACCACCTGCAGCGATACCGGCCCGGCATCATCGGGGAACGGGGCCACGGGCGTGAAACCGCACAGCATCCACATGGCCAGCAGGGGCAGAATCAGGCGTTTCATGGCAGGCATCCGGGTTGGGGTACGGGATTGAACGCCCCAGCCGGTCCAACGGGGTTGCGCGCGGGCAGGTAAACTGGGGGCGTTCAACTGTCCGTAATGATTCCCTCATGACCACCCGCGTTCTTACCGGCATCACCCCCTCCGGCACCCCCCACCTGGGCAACTACGTGGGGGCCATCCGTCCGGCCATCGCGGCCAGCCAGGCCTCCGGCATCGAGAGCTTCTTCTTTCTGGCCGACCTGCACAGCCTGATCAAGGCGCAGGAGCCGGCGCGGACCCAGCGCTCGACCCTGGAAATCGCCGCGAGCTGGCTGGCGTGCGGGCTGGATCCGGACAAGGTGTGGTTCTACCGGCAGAGCGACATCCCGGAAACCACCGAGCTGATGTGGTTCCTGACCGTCATCGCCAGCAAAGGCATCCTCAACCGTGCCCATGCCTACAAGGCGGCCGTGGACAAGAACCGCGAGGAGCAGCTCGACGACGATGCCGGCATCAGCGCGGGCCTGTTCATGTACCCGGTGCTGATGGCGGCCGACATCCTCATCTTCAAGGCCGACCGCGTACCGGTCGGCCGTGACCAGATCCAGCACATCGAGATGGCGCGCGATTTCGCCCAGCGCTTCAATCATGTCTACGGCAAGGAGTACTTCCCGTTGCCGGAGGTGGTGATCGACGAACAGGTGGCCACGCTGGCCGGCCTGGACGGCCGCAAGATGAGCAAGAGCTACCACAACACCATTCCGCTGTTCGCGCCGCGCGCGGAGCTGAAGAAGCTGGTGTTCTCGATCCTCACCGACTCGCGCGCACCCGGCGAGCCCAAGAGCACCGAGGGCTCGGCGCTGTTCCAGATGTACCAGGCCTTCGCCACTGCCGAGCAGACGGCTGCGTTCGCCCAGGCATTCGCCGACGGCATCGGCTGGGGCGATGCCAAGCAGCAGTTGTTCGAGCGTATCGACGCCGAGCTGACCCCGCTGCGCGAGCGCTACGAAGCGCTGATGGCCGAGCCGGAGAAGATCGAGGCGCTGCTGCGTCGCCGCGGCCAACAGTTGCGCGAGCAGTACGCGGTGCCGCTGCTGGCCGAACTGCGCCATGCGGTGGGCCTGCGCGATCTGTCCAGCGCCGGTGGCGTGGCCAGCGAAGACAGCGGCGAAGCACGCGCGGCGCCGCCGATGTTCAAGCAGTACCGCGAAAAGGACGGCCGGTTCTACTTCAAGCTGCTGGCCGGTGACGGCAGCCTGCTGATCCAGAGCGAGGCCTTCGATTCGCCGCGTGATGCCGGCCAGTTGATCGGCGTGCTCAAGCAGACCACGCACGGCGATGGCCTGCAGAGCGAGCTGTTCAAGGTCGAGGTCGATGTGGCGGTCGTGCTCGATGCCCTGCAGGTGTTGCGCGAGCAGGCCTGATCGCAGCGGTACCGGCCCGGTGCCGGTACCCTGCCGCCGGCGGCACCGGCGCATGGCATGATGCGGGCATCCTGCACGGGAGACTGCAATGGCCTGGTTGTCGTTGGTATTGTTCCTGCCCTGGTTCGTGCTGTTGGGTACGCTGTACTGGCTGTTTCCGCGGCATCCACGTGGCCCATCGCGCCGCCTGTTCGACGGCGTCGCGCTGGCACTGGCCTTCGCCCTGAGCATCCTGGCGATGCTGTGGGGCCATCACATCGGTGTGGTGCAGTCCGATGCCGGCCCGATCTGGCGGCAGGTGCTGGCCGTGCTTTATGCCTACGGTGCGTTCCTGGCGGTGATGGTGGCCGCGATCCTGCTGCGCGGGCCGGTGCTGGCGCGGCGTTCGACCAAAGCCGCATCGAAGCCGGCGGCGGGTTCGCCCTAGACTGGGCGTGGCGTAATGTGCCGATTTTCCGCCAGGGATGAGCCGATGACCTCCGACCCCAGCATCCACACCATCGATACCGCGTTCCAGCGCGACGACTTCGACGCCGCCTATCTGGTGGTCGAAAACGGGCGCGCTGCGTTCATCGACTGCGGTACCGGGCTGGCCGTGCCGGCCATGCTCAAGGCGCTGGCACGCGCGGGGGTACCCGCCGATGCGGTCGACTGGCTGGTGCTGACCCATGTGCATCTGGACCATGCCGGCGGCGCAGGCCTGCTGATGCAGCAATTGCCCAACGCAAGGCTGGTGGTACACCCGCGCGGTGCTCCGCACATGGTCGATCCGACCCGGCTGATCGCCGGCGCCACCGAGGTGTATGGCGAAGCGGAAATCAAGCGCAGCTACGGTCCAATCCTGGCGGTGCCGGCCGAACGCGTGGTGATTGCCGAGGATGGCCATCGCGTCGATCTCGCCGGGCGCGTGCTGGACTGCGTGCACACGCCTGGCCATGCACGCCACCATCTGTGCGTGTGGGATGCGCGCAGCGCGAGCTGGTTCACCGGCGATACCTTCGGCCTGTCCTACCGCGAGCTGGACAGCGCGCGCGGGCCGTTCATCCTGCCCACCTCTTCGCCGGTGCAGTTCGAGCCGGAGCCGCTGAAACAGTCGATCGCGCGCATGCTCGACCGCTCCCCGCAGGCGATGTACCTGACCCACTACGGCCGCGTGGACGACGTACCGCGCCTGGCCGCCGACCTGGTCGAGCAGATCGATGCGATGACCGACATCGCGCGCCAGTGCGATGCACGGCCGGACCGCCACCGCTGTCTGGTGGCCGCGTTGACCGCGCTGTACCTGGAGCGCGCGCAGGCCCACGGCTGCCCCCTGGATGATGCGGCGGTGACGCAGGTGCTGGCGATGGACATCGAGCTCAACGCGCAGGGCCTGGCCTGTTGGCTGGATCGCGACCGCCGTTGAGGGCGGCCGGGGCAGCGGTCATGCAGGTGTCACGTTACACTCGGGCCTTCCGTTTTCCGCCTGGTGTCTGCCGTGAATCCGATGCGCATGCTGCTGTTGTCGTCCTGTCTGTTCGTCGGCGGTCTGGCCCACGCGGCCAACGACCTGCCCGGTGGCGGCATCGACCCGGACGCGCTGTCGCGGCACGTGCGCATCCTTGCGTCTGACGCGTTCGAAGGCCGCGCGCCGGCGTCGGCGGGCGAAGAACGGACTGTCCAGTACCTGACCGAGGAGTTCCGCAGGTACGGCCTGCAGCCCGGCGGCGTGGACGGCACCTGGGTACAGCCGGTGCCGATGGTGCGCGCGCAGGTCGATGGCCCGGTGCGCGCGCAGCTGCGCCAGAACGGCAGAGCGCATCCGCTTGTCAATGGCGAGGACGTGACGCTGCAGAGCCTGCGGCCGCAGGCGGCGGTGGACATCCAGGACGCGCCGCTGGTGTTCGTCGGCTATGGCATCGACGCGCCGGAGCGGCAGTGGGACGACTACAAGGACGTCGACCTGCACGGCAAGATCGCCGTGGTGCTGATCAACGATGCCGATTTCGAGGCCGATGCGCCCGGCGCATTCGATGGCAAGGCGGTGACCTACTACGGCCGCTGGACCTACAAGTTCGAGGAAGCCGCGCGGCGCGGCGCGCAGGGCGTGCTGATCGTGCATGAAACCGCGCCGGCCGCGTACGGCTGGGCCACGGTGAAGAGCTCCGGTACCTCGCCGCTGTTCGACATCGAGCGCACCCCCGAGCAGGCGCTGGCCCAGCACGTGCCGGTCCGCGGCTGGATGCAGCGCGCGCTGGCCGAGCAGCTGTTCCGCGATGCCGGACTGGATTTCGAAGCCGAGAAGCGCCGGGCGATGACGCCGGCGTTCACCCCGGTCGCACTCGGCGACGCGCGCCTGTCGGTGAACTTCAAGCTCAAGCGTGAGCAGGTGATCACCCGCAACGTGGTGGCCAAGCTGCCCGGTGGTGCGCACGCCGATGAGGCGGTGATCTTCTCCGCACACTGGGATGCGTTCGGCATCGGCCAGCCGGACGCGAAGGGCGACCGCATCCGCCGTGGCGCGATCGACAACGCCACCGGCGTGGCCACCGTGCTGGAGCTGGGCCGGGTGTTCGCCGCCGGCCCGCAGCCGCAGCGCACGCTGTACTTCGTGGCGCTGACCGCCGAAGAGAAGGGCCTGCTCGGGGCCAGCTACTACGCGGCGCACCCGCTGGCGCCGCTGGACAAGACCGCCGCCGTGCTCAACATCGAGATGTTCAGCCCGGATGGCCCGACCCGCGACATCGCGTCGTGGGGCAAGGGCCGGGTGTCGCTGGAAGGCGACCTGGCGCGCGTGGCCAAGGCCCGTGGCCGCACTTATTCGCCGGATCCGAATCTGGAAGCCGGCTTCTTCTACCGCGCGGACCATTTCGCGTTCGCGCGTCTGGGCGTGCCCGCTATCACCATCGGCCCGGGGCTGGACATGACCGACGGCGGGGTGGAGAAGGGCCGCGCGCTGCGCGATGCGTACTTCGCCGCCTGCTACCACCAGGCCTGCGACGCCTGGACCCCGAGCTGGGACGCCAGCGGCCATGCCGCCGACACCCTGCTGGTCTACGACCTGGGCGCGGAACTGGCCAACAGCCGGCGCTGGCCGCACTGGGAAGAGGGGTCGGAGTTCCGCGCGGTGCGCGAGCAGAGTGAGTCGGCGCGCCGCTGACCCTCAGCGCCGGCGCCGGAACCGCGCTGCCACTCCCGCCGCCCCGACCCGCCCCTGCGACAGCCGCAGCGCCCGAGGGCGCTGCGGCGCGTCCGCCGCCGCACCGCCCGACGCCTGTCGTGTCGCGTCGCCGCGCTTACGGGTGCGTGCGGGTGCCATCCAGCCAGTTCGGGCCCTTGTTCTTCAGGAAGAACACATAGACCACCAGCGACACCGCGATCACGGCGGTGACATAGATCGCGAACGAGGTGACATGGCCGGTCTTCAGCGCGCCCTGGTACAGCAGCGGGGCAGTGCCGCCGAACAGCGAGTTGGCCACCGCGTAGCCGAAGCCCACGCCCAGCGCACGCACGTGGGTGGGGAACAGTTCGGCCTTCACTACGGCGTTGATCGAGGTATAGCCGGTAAGGATGACAAAGCCGATCGCCAGTACCAGGAAGGCCATCAGCGGGTCGTGCTGGTTGGGCAGTTCGGTGATCAGGTACCAGGTGTACAGCACGCCGCCGACGCCGAAGAACACCAGCAGGCTCTTGCGTCCGACGATGTCCGACAGCCAGCCGCCGATCGGCTGCAGCACCATCAGGAAGGTCAGCACGCCGAGGTTGATCAGGGTGCCGGTCATCACGTCGTCGCCGGCGAAGGCGCTCTGGATCATCTTCGGCCCGTTGACCGAGTAGGTGTAGAACGCCACGGTGCCGCCGGCGGTGATCAGGAAGCACAGCAGCAGCGGACGCCACTGGTGCACGAACAACTCGTACATCGAGCCGGAGGCCTTGGCCTTGCCCGTCCTGGCCGCCTCGATGGAGTCCTCGCCCAGTGACTCGTCCATCGTGCGGCGCAGCCAGAACACCACGATCGCAGCGATCCCGCCGATGCCGAAGGCGATGCGCCAGCCCCATTCGGAGATCTGCGGCTTGTCCCAGAACATGAGCATGGCCAGCAGCGTGAGCTGTGCCAGCACATGACCGCCGACCAGGGTGACGTAGTGGAACGAGGACAGGAAGCCGCGCCGGCCCGGGATGGCCGCTTCGGACATGTAGGTGGCGCTGGTGCCGTACTCGCCGCCGGTGGCAAAGCCCTGCAGCAGGCGTGCGAACAGCAGGATCACCGCCGCCCAGATGCCGATCTGCGACGCGGTGGGGGTGATGGCGATCAGGAACGAACAGGCGGCCATGACCGTCACCGAGACGGTCAGCGCCAGGCGGCGGCCGTAGCGGTCGGCGAAGCGGCCGAAGTACCACGCCCCGATCGGGCGCATCAGGAAGGTGGCGGCGAAGATCGCCCAGACGTAGAGCGTGGAGTTCTTGTCGGCGGCCGAGAAGAACTGCGATTCGAAGTACACCGCGAACACCGAGTAGACGTAGACGTCATACCACTCGACCAGATTGCCGGCCGAGCCTTTCAGGGTGTTGGAAATGGAGCGGCGCAGGGCGGCGCGGGAGGCGGCGTGCGGAATCGCCGGAGGGATGGTCGTGCTCATGCAGGGTAGGGGTCCTGGCTGGAAAACGGTCGAACTGACCGGGCGGCAGCTCCTTGTTACCTTATCGCACGTCAACGACAGGTGCCCGCGCGGCAGCGGCAGATGCCCTGCAACGGATACAGCATGCCGTTTCCCGGGGTGATTGCCGGCAGCGCGGTGCCCTAGAATTCCCACTCCCCCGGATGGTGGTGTGCCATGTCTTCACCTGAACCTGCAGCGGCTGCTCCCCGGAGCGGCCTTGTCGTACTCGCCTTGTTGCTGGTTTACGTGGTCTGGGGGTCCACCTATCTCGGTATCCGGCTGGCGCTGGAGGGCGGCGCGCTGCCGCTGACGACGGTGTCCGGCGCGCGCTTCATCATCGCCGGCTCGCTGATGTACGCGGTGCTGCGCTGGCGCGGCATGCCGGCACCGACCCGGCGGCAGTGGCGCAATCTCGGGATCATGGGGCTGACCATGCTGGTGCTGGGCAACGGCATGGTGGTGCTGGCCGAGCGCACGGTGTCCTCGGGTCTGGCCGCCACTGCGGTGGCATCGGTGCCGTTGTGGATGGCGCTGTTCGCCGCCATGCGCGGCCAGCATGCCAGCCGCGGCGAATGGCTGGGCATCGCGATCGGCTTTCTCGGCGTGGTCTGGCTCAACGCGGGCAGCAGCCTGACCGCCTCGCCGCAGGGACTGATCCTGCTGCTGGTTGCCCCGATCGGCTGGGCATTCGGATCGATCTGGGCGCGCGGGCTGGACCTGCCCAGCCCGTTCATGACCGCCGCCGGGCAGATGCTCTGCGGTGGCGTGATGCTGGTGGCGCTGGGCCTGGCAACCGGTGAGCGTCCCACCACCTGGCCCTCCCTCAGTGGTCTGGCGGCGGTGGCCTACCTGTGCGTGTTCGGCTCGATCGTGGCGTTCACCGCGTACGTGTGGCTGCTGCACAACGTGCGCCCGGCCCTGGTGGCCAGCTATGCCTACGTCAATCCGGTGATCGCGGTGATCCTGGGCGTGATCATCGGCAATGAGCATTTCGGCAGCCACGACCTGCTGGCGATGGCGGTGATCCTGGCCGGCGTGGTGGTGCTGACCCTCGCCCGGACGCGTGCGAAATGAGCCTGTCGCCGCAGCACAGCCTGCAGGAACAACGTCGCGGGCTGGCAATCACCGCGTTCACCTTCACCCTGTGGGGGCTGGTACCGGTCTACTGGCACCTGCTCAAGGCGGTGCCGTCGCAGCAGATCATCGCCCACCGCATCATCTGGAGCACGGTGCTGGTGGTGGCCTGGCTGCTGCTGAGCGGGGGCACCGGCTGGTGGAAGGCGATCGCGGCGCAGAAGCGGGCATTGCCGACACTGGCGCTGAGCAGCCTGGCGATCGCGTTCAACTGGGGCCTGTACATCTGGGCGATCAACGCCGGCCATGTGATCGAAACCAGTCTCGGCTACTTCATCAATCCCCTGGTCAGCGTGCTGCTGGGCGTGGTGGTGCTAAAGGAGCGCCTGCGCCGGCTTCAGTGGCTGGCAGTGGGCTGCGCCGGGCTGGGCGTGGCCTGGCTGACCCTCGACGCGGGAACGCCGCCGTGGATCGCGCTGGGGCTGGCCTGTTCGTTCGGGCTGTACGGCCTGCTGCGCAAGCTGATCTCGGTCGACCCGGTGGCGGGCCTGGGCGTGGAAAGCCTGTACCTGTTCCTGCCGGCCATCGGCTTCGCGCTGTGGAGCGAGAACGGGCACGGCGGCGGCTTCTTCGGGGGATGGGGCTGGCAGAACGATGCGCTGCTGATCCTGGGCGGCGCGGTCACGGCCCTGCCGCTGATCGGTTTCGCCTACGGAGTCAAACGCATTCCGTTGTCGCTGGTCGGCATCCTGCAGTACATCGCACCGAGCCTGGGCCTGCTGCTGGGCGTGTTTTTCTTCCGCGAACCGTTCGACACCGCCAAGGCGATCGGCTTCGCCGCGATCTGGACGGGGCTGGCGCTGTTCATCGGCGACAGCGTGTGGCGGTCACGCAGGGCCGCCTGACGCCAGAATGCCGCGCCGCACCCCCGTAGAGCCGGGTTCCACCCGGCTGCCGCAGGCGCAACGCCGTCCACGATCATCGCCGCGCCCGCCCCGTAGAGCCGGGTTCCACCCGGCTGCCGCAGGCGCAACGCCGTCC
>NZ_JBMWDP010000008.1:52769-132591 GCF_049545505.1 Stenotrophomonas sp. NPDC077421
CGTCCACGATCATCGCCGCGCCCGCCCCCGTAGAGCCGGGTTCCACCCGGCTGCCGTCGGCGCAACGCCGTCCGCGATCATCGCCGCGCCCGCCCCCGGTAGAGCCGGGTTCCACCCGGCTGCCGCAGGCGCAACGCCGTCCACGATCATCGCCGCGCCCGCCCCCGTAGAGCCGGGTTCCACCCGGCTGCCGTCGGCGCAACGCCGTCCGCGATCATCGCCGCGCCCGCCCCCGTAGAGCCGGGTTCTACCCGGCTGCCGTCGGCGCAATGCCGGCAACGACCATTGCCGCGCCGCGCGCGGCCAGCCGACCAACGGTCGGCTCTACCAGGCGATGCGCAAAAAAAAAGACGGCGCCCGAGGGCGCCGCCTTACTTCCATCAACGGCTTGGAGAGAGTAAGCCGTGGATCAGAAACGCTGGATCAGAAACGCTGCTGGTACTTCATGTACATGAAGCGGCCGATGTCGAAGCCACCGTAGTAGGTGAAGCTGCTGTTCGGCTGGCTGTACATGATCGGACCCTGGTGGTTGAACACATTGTTCACGCCCATCGACACGGTGCCGTTCCACGGCAGCACGTAACGCACCTGCAGGTCGTGGAAGGTGTTGGAGCCCACCTTGTTGCTCGGCTGCGCGTCGGTATAGACCGAGTTGAAGTCCGGCAGGTTGCATTCGGGGCCGCCGGTCAGGTCGTACGAGCACTTCTCCTTCATGCTGGAGTAGTAGCGCGCGGTCCAGCCGATGCCCAGGTTGCCGTAGGTCCAGTCCACGTTGAGGTTGGAACGGACGCGGAAGTTGCCGCCCCAGCCGGTGAACTGCTCGACCGGCGTGGTGTCGATGTTGTCGCTCTTGCGCTCCAGGTAATCCACATAGGTGGTGTTCCAGGAGATCGCGAACTTGCCGATCGCCAGTTCCGGCAGGCGGTAGCGCACGCTGAGGTCATAGCCGGCGGTTTCCTGGAAACCGGCGTTGTTCAGGGTGCGGTCCAGTGCGGTCACCTGGCCGATGTTCTTGCCAGAGGTGGAGCGGGTGAAGCGGCCGCATGCGGACTGGTTGCCCTGGATGTAGCACTGGTTGAGGATGTCCGTTGCCGACTCACCCACGATCACGTTGTTGATGCGGATCTTCCACCAGTCCAGGCTCAGGTCCAGGCCGGAGACGAATTCCGGGCTGTACACAACGCCAACGGTCCAGGTCTTGGCGGTTTCCGGCTTCAGCGCCGGGTTGGAACCCGAGTTGAAATCGGTGGTCGCCTGCTGGCCCGGCACCATCGCATTGCTGCCGTCGGCGCTCTGCTGGCGGAAGTTCGCCGGCACGTTGACCGCGCAGCGCGCAGCGACGTCGGGGCTCTTGGCGGCCGCACCGAACAGCGTGTCGCACGGATCGGTGAACGAATCGCGCGTGGTGACGGTGCCGCCGTAGAGGTCATCCACGGTCGGCGCGCGGAACCCGGTGCCGTAGGTGGCGCGTACCAGCAGGCTGTCGATCGGCTTCCACTTCAGGCCGAACTTGCTGTTGGTGGTGGCACCGAAGTTGTT
Organism: Stenotrophomonas sp. NPDC077421; assembly: GCF_049545505.1. Lineage (NCBI taxonomy): Bacteria > Pseudomonadati > Pseudomonadota > Gammaproteobacteria > Lysobacterales > Lysobacteraceae > Stenotrophomonas > Stenotrophomonas sp. NPDC077421. The sequence goes on from NZ_JBMWDP010000008.1 coordinate 54,309, forward strand.
GTAGTCCGAGTAGCGACCGGCCAGGTCCAGCGACAGTTCGCGGGCAAAGGCCATGTCGGCCAGCAGCGGCACCTGGAACTCCAGGTACACCTCGTTGAGCGAGTAGTCGCCGCGGGTCGGCTTGCCACTGGTACCGGCGATCCGGCCATTCTGCACCATCTGGTCCGGGGTGTAGCTGGCCTCTTCGCTGCGGTGCTCGACGCCCATCGCACCCATGATGTCACCGGCCGGCAGCGAGAACAGCGAACCGGAGATGTTCGCGCTGGCAACCTTGGTGGTGCTCTGCATCTTGTCGACGAAACGGGTGAACAGGAAATCCTGCACTTCCTGGCGGCTCAGCGAACCGGCGCTGTTGGAGCCCATCGGCGCCAACGGGTTCCACGGGGTGCAGCCGGCGATCACATTGCCGACGGTGCCGCAGTGCGCCACGCCCTGGCTGTCGATGAACGACGGGCCGACGGCCAGGTTCACGTTCGGCTGGTACATGCTGCCCGTGCCGATGCGCTCGCCTTCATTGCGGTTGTACATGTAGCTGACGTTCCAGTCCCAGTAACGCGAACCGGTTTCGAAGCTGCCTTCCAGACCCAGGCTGGCACGCTTGGTGGTCAGGTTGTTCTCGGTGCCGCGCGGCATTTCCTCGGTGCGGTGCGCGAACAGCACGTCCTGGCCCCAATGGTTGAACGCGCTGTCCTTGGACAGGGCGGCACGGGTGCCGTTGCGGGCCTGTGCGGCCGAGACCGAGTACGGGTAGCCGGCCAGCTGCTTGGTCGACTCACGCTCGCTGTACAGCGCATCGGCGACGAGGCGCAGGTTGTCGGTGATGGAGAAACCGCCGTTGGCAAACACCGACTTGCGCTGCAGGCCGGTGAGCAGGCTCATGTTGCTCTTGGCGTTGCTGTCGTTGGCCTTGTCGACCGGCTTGAAGTTGCCCGGCTGCGACGGATCGCCGCCCGGGCCGACGCTGATGTTGGTGCCGCCGACGGTGGCGTAGCCCCACTCGGTGATGCCGCTCAGGCCGTCGGTCGGGTGTGCCGGGCCGTTCGGGTAGGCAGTGAACTCACGCGCGCTGCCCAGCACCGGATCTTCGTCGGTGTACTCGCCGCCCACGGTGAACCAGCCGCGATCGAAGGTCTTGCCGAAGGTCGCGCTGTAGGAGGTCTTCTGACCGTCGCCCTGGCCGTACTGGCCGACGTAGGCATTGACTTCAGCGCCGTCGAAGTTCTTGCGGGTGATGATGTTGACCACACCGGCGATGGCATCCGAGCCGTACAGCGCCGAGGCGCCGTCGGTCAGCACTTCCACACGGTCCACGATCGAGGACGGGATGGAGGCCAGGTCGGAGTAACCGCCGGCGCTGACGCCCATGCGGCGGCCATCGATCAGCACCAGGCTGCGTTCCGGACCCAGGTTGCGCAGGCTGACGTACATGCCGCCGAAGTCGCGCGAGGAGGTCAGCGAAGACGCACGGCTCATGCTCGGCGAACCGGCGGCGGTGACGTCCTGCAGGATGTCGGCAACGTTGACGTAGCCCTTCTTCTCGATCTCGGCGCGGTTCAGCGCCACGACCGGCTGCGCGGTTTCGACGCTGGCCTGGCGGATGCGCGAACCGGTGATTTCAATGCGGTCGAGGTTGGTGGTGCCGTCCGCGGCATTCTGTGCGAAGGCGGGGGCACTGCAGCTGGCGACAAGCGCGATGGCGATCGCGTTGCGCAGCGGATTGGTCTTCAAATACATCCGTGCGTTCTCTTTCTCAAAAAAATCGTTCGCCCTGGGGGCGGCGTGGGGACAACACCACGACGTGGGGGGCGGGATTCTAATGACTTTTCAAAATTTTTACTTTCATCTGAAAGCATGAAAAAGGCCTTAAATGAACACGCGCTGACAAATGCGCGCATTCAGACGAAACCTTTTTCATCTGCACGCATCGCGCATGCGCACGCACGCCGCCACGACACGTGGACGCATCCATAGCGGCGACGGCCGGCGCATCTTGAATGCCTGCGACACTGCGCCGCACCTCGAAAAACAAGCGGTATCGCGCACTGTGCGGCGCAACTAAACGCGCAATGAACACACGCCAAAAAAAAGAACCGCACGCTTGCGCATGCGGTTCCCTCATTGCTATCCCGTGCGCGCGCCTGCGCACGCGTGTTCATTGCCAGTGCGTCAACCGTCGCGCAGGGCGGTGGTGATCGGCAGGCGTGCGGCACGCAGTGCCGGGAACAGTCCACCGACCAGGCCGATGCCGAGCGCCCACTTCAAACCGCTCCACAGCAGCTCCGGCGAGACCTTGAACTGGAACACCACCTGGCTGAAGTTGCTGCCGATGGTGGACACGCTGTAGCCGTTGAAGATCGCCCAGGCCACCGCGCCGCCCAGCAGACCGCCGAGGAGGGCGAGCAGCATGGTCTCCAGCATCACGGCGGTGACCACCGGCAGGCCGCGGAAGCCGATCGCGCGCATCGTGGCGATCTCGCGGGCCCGGGTAGCCACGGCGGCATACATGGTGTTGAGCGCGCCGAACACCGCGCCGATCGCCATGATCGCGCCGATCACGGTGCCGAGCACGCTGATCAACGTGCTGAGGCCACCGCCCTGCTTGGCGTAGTAAGCGCGGGTGGTTTCAACATCGAGCTTGAGGCGGGGGTCGCCGGCGACCGCCGCCTTGAACTGCTCGAAACCGGCCTTGCCCTCGGTGCGTACGCTGATCGACTGCCAGGCGCTGCGCTGGTAGGTCGCGGCCAGGGTCTCCGCGTCGGTCCACAGTTCCGACTCGTGCGCGTCGCCGGAGGCGAACACGCCCACCACCGTCCAGGCCTGGTTGCCCAGCGTCAGCGTCCTGCCAATCTCCAGCCCCTGGAACTGCGCCTGTGCGCCCTTGCCGACCACGATCTCGCGCAGACCGGTGTTGAAACGGCGACCTTCGATGATCTTCATCTTGTCGTGTACCGCCCACGCCATCTCGCCGACACCACGGAACTGCGCGTTCACGTCGGTGCCGTCGGCCCGGGAGGCCACGTTGACCACCTGCGACAGCTCCGGCGAGATCAGCGCGCGTCCCTGCGCGTCCTTGGCCACGCCCGGCAGCGTGGACAGCAACGGCACCTGGTCGCGGGTGATGACCGAGTTGGTCTCGGCCTGCGAGCCGCCTCGCAGCACGATGGCGGTGCTGTCATCGCCGGTGCTGTTGAGCGTGGCCTGGAAACCTTCGCCCATCGCCAGCATGGCCACCAGCACGCCGACCACGCCGGCGATGCCGACCACGATCACCGAGGAGGCGCCCCACCGCTGCGGCAGGCTGGCGATGCCGATGCGGGTGGCCGCCAAGGCCAGCCGCCCGCTGCGGGTGACCGCCAGCCACAGCGCGATCGCCACGGCGACGACAAGCACGCCGAACCACGGCAGCGCGACCCAGACCGCCAGGCCCACGCCCAGCAGCAGAATCGACAGTGCGTTTCCCATCCAATGCTTCTTCATGTCGTTCTCCTGGGCTCAGCGCCCGGCCAATGCGTCGACGATCTTCAGCCGCTTGGCGCGCAGCGCCGGCAGCAGGCCCACCACCACGCCGATGACCAGGATCAGGCCGATGCCCATGAGCCAGGTCTGCAGCGGTACCTGCGGTGGCAGCAGGCCCATCGTCATCGGTGCGAGGATCGGCAGCACGAGGGCGGCCAGTCCCATCCCGATCGCACCGCCCAGTCCGATCAGCAGGACCGCCTCGACCATCACCAGCACCAGCACGGTCGCATCCTGGAAGCCCAGGGTCTTGAGCGTGGCCAGTTCGGGGATGCGCTCGCGCACCGCCTGCGCCATCGTGTTGCCGGTGAGCAGCAGCAGGGTGAAGAACACCGCGCCCATGATCGAGGTGACGATCATGCCGATGTCGGCAAACTGCTTGACGAAGGCCTGCTGGAACGCCGATTCGGTCTGCGACTTGGTTTCGTGGTCGGAGTTGGCCGAGATCGCGTCGATGGCCTGTGCCACCCGTGAGGCGTGGTCGGGGTTGTCCAGCGTCACCGTGTACCAGCTCACCTGGTTCTTGATGTAGTCGTTGGATTCGTCGAAGTATTTCCAGTTCATCATCAACTGGCGTTCCTCGTTGGCCGCCAGCGCCCGGTCCTTGGAGCGGTAGATGCCGACCAGCTGCAGCGGCCAGTCGTTGCTGCCCCCCCGCGGGAAGATCGTGGCCTGCAGCGGAATGGTGTCGCCGATCTTCCAGCCGAACTCCTTGGCCAGGCTCTCACCCACCACCGCGCCGGTGCGGGTGTCCTGGAAGGCCTTGAGCTGGGCCGGCGGCAACTGCAGTTCCCGGTAGACGTCGAAGTAGTTGGGCGCCACCGAGAAATTGGCGAAGAAGTTCTTCGGGTCCCGGTAGATGCCGCCGAACCACATGGCCGAGGTCACGTCGCGCACGCCGTCGACCTGGCGGATCTGCGGGTCCAGCCGGATCGGCAGCGATTGGGTGATCGACAGGCGCGAGGTCACCACCAGGCGGTTGACGCCTTCGACGCTGCCGCCGGAGGTGAACGCCACGCGTACCGAGTCGAGCATGCCGAACAGCAGGAAAGCGGCCACGACCGACAGCAGCGTCAGCAGGGTGCGGGTCTTGCTGCGGAACAGCTGGGCCCACACCAGCGAGAGGTATTTCATCGCGGCATCCTCCGTCAGTGGGCCGCTGGCGCGTCGGCCAGTTCGCCCTTGTCCAGGTGCACGGTGTGGGTGGCGTACTCGGCGGCCTTGGGATCGTGGGTGACCATGATGATGGTCTTGCCATGCTCGCGGTTGAGCTGCTGCAGCAGGTGCAGGATCTCCTCGGCCGACTGCCGGTCCAGGTCGCCGGTGGGCTCGTCGCAGATCAGGAAGGTGGGATCGGAGACGATGGCCCGGGCGATCGCCACGCGCTGCTGCTGGCCACCGGAGAGTTCGTTGGGCCGGTGGCTGCGGCGATCGGCAAGGCCGACCAGGGTCAGCGCGATCTCGGCATTGCGCCTGCGCTGGGCCGCACCGAGGTGGGTCAGCAGCAGCGGCAGTTCCACGTTCTTCTGTGCGGTCAGCATCGGCATCAGGTTGTAGAACTGGAACACGAAGCCGACATGGTGGCTGCGCCACGTCGACAGCTGGCCGCCACTCATCTGGTCGATGCGCTCGCCCTCGATCTCGATCTCGCCGCCGCTGGGCGTGTCCAGCCCCCCGATCAGGTTCAGCAGTGTGGTCTTGCCCGAACCGGACGGGCCCATCAGGGCGACGAAATCGCCGCGCTGGATGTCCAGGTGGATGCCGTGCAGCACCTGCACCTTCTCGGGGCCGCGCTGGTAGGTCTTGGTGATGTTGCGGAGCGAAACCAGGGTGGACATGGACGGTTCTCCGGAGATCGGTGAAAAGAGGACAGGCGCGCGCCGGGGCGACACGCAGGAATCGCACATCGCGCCGCCACCGGAACCACGCCGGGGCCGCGTACACGCATCGGCGGGCGAGCGGCAGGACAGGCGCCTGCCGCGGGCCTCAGGCCGTCATTGCTTTTCCACGACCGCGCTGCCGTCGCGCAGCGCGGGTGGCGGGTCGGTGACCACCACCTCACCCGCGCGCAGGCCGGCGGTGACCTGGCGGTCGTTGTTCAACACCGTGCCGAGGGTGACCGTACGCTGCTGCACGCGCTGGTCGTCGCCCACCACGAAGGCCACGGTCTGCTCGCCGCGCTCGACCAGCGCCGAGGCCGGCGCACGCACGCCCTTGGGCGCGGCCGACCGGGGCTTGGCCGCTTCCAGGAAGCTCACCCGCACGCCCATCTCCGGCACGATGCGCGGGTCCTTGGTCTTCAGCGCCACGCGCACCTTGACGGTCGCCTTGCCACGATCGGCGGTGGGAATGATCGCGATCACCTCGCCGGGAATCTTCCAGTCCGGGTACGCATTGAGGGTGGCTTCGACCGACATCTTCGGCTGCACGCGGCCGATGAAGGCCTCACCGACCTCGACCTCGATCTCCAGGGAATCCATGTCCACGATGGTGCCGATGCCGGTGCGGGTGAACCCGCCGCCGGCCGACAGTGGCGACACGATCTCGCCGGGTTGCGCGGACTTGGCAGTGACCACGCCGGAGAACGGCGCGCGCACGATATTGTTGTCCACACCCAGGTCGGCGATGGCCAACGCGTCGCTGGCCACGCTGGTGTTGCGCTGGGCGGTCCGCAGCTGTGCGCGCAGGCTCTCGCGCTGGGCGATGGCCAGGTCGTATTGCGAGCGCGACACCAGTTGCTGGCCGACCAGTGACTGCAGGCGTCCGGCCTCGGCCTCGGCCTGGGCCACCTGGGCCTGCAGCCCGGCCAGCTGGCTGCGCGCGGCCTCCAGCTGCGACGCCGACAGGCTGCGCTGGGCGTTGGCGTCGATCGGATCCAGCGTCGCCATGACCTGGCCTTCCTCCACGCGCATGCCTTCTTCGATCATCACTTCGCGGACCTTGCCGGTGATCTTGGCCGAGACCGTGGCCATGCGCCGGGCCACCACGTAGCCGCTGGCATCCAGCACGGTGCTGCTGCCGCCGCCCTGGCCCATCGCCACCACCGGCGCGGTGGTCACCTCGATCGGGCGCTCGCGGCCGGCGACAAACCAGCCGATCACGCCGAGCAGCAGCACCGCCACCACTGCCAGCACGATCCAGCGGCCGCGCCCGGACGAGGGCGGCGGCGGGGTCTTGCGGTCGATGCGGAGTTCCTTGAGCAGTTCAGCAGATGCGTTCATCGTGAGCCTGGACGGGGAATCGGGCCGAGTGTGACCGCAACGGCGGTCCTCGGGCAATCCGGCAGGGGCGCCGGGTGGTGCACAGCATGCGCGTACGACTGGCGCAGCGGCAGTGACAGCTGTCACCCGCATGCGCTGACGACGGCCACTGTCCGGGGCAAAGGCGACAGCGGAGGCTGTTCCCATCCCATCCCATCCCGTCCCGGAGCGTGTCCCATGTCCGATCCCGTTGCGTCTCCCCTGGCCCGGCTGCACCAGGCGCAGGTTCACTATGGTGCCGTGGCCGCGCTGCAGGGCGTGGGATTCTCCCTGCAGCGCGGCGAGATCCTCGCGCTGCTGGGCCGCAACGGGGCCGGCAAGAGCACGGCGATTTCCGTCCTGCTGGGTCTGCGCCGCCTGGATGCCGGCAGTGCCGAGCTGCTCGGGGGCGATCCACAGGACCGCGCCAGCCGCGCGGGCATCGGCGTGATGCTGCAGAGCACCGCGCTGCCGCCGGTGCTGCAGGTGGCCGAGCTGATCGACCTGGCGCGCGTCTGTTACGCCGATCCCCGTCCGCTGGACGAGTGTCTGGCGCTGGCCGGCCTCACCGACCTGGCATCGCGCCGCTACGGCCGGCTGTCCGGCGGGCAGCAACGGCGGGTGCAGTTCGCCATTGCCATCTGCGGGCGGCCGCGCCTGCTGTTTCTCGATGAACCCACCACCGGCCTGGACATCCAGGCCCGGCAGGCCCTGTGGCAGGCGATCCGGCAGCTGGCCGGCGAGGGCTGCGGGGTGCTACTGACCACCCATTACCTGGAGGAAGCCGAGGCGCTGGCGCAGCGCGTGGTGGTCATCGAGCAGGGTCGGGTGCTGGCCGATGGCCCGCTGGCGCAGTTCCGCCCGCAGCGTGCGCCGCGCCGCATCCGCTGCCGCAGCGCGCTCGACGAGGCGGCAGTGCGGCAGTGGCCGGGCGTACGCGAGGTGCGGCGCGATGGCCTGCGGTTGCACCTGCTGGCCGAGCCGGCCGAGCCGGTGGTCGCGCGGCTGCTCGCCGAAGACCCGCAGCTGCAGGAGCTGGACGTGCATGGCGGCGGCCTGGCCGACGCCTTCGTCGAACTGACCCGGGAGGCCGCATGAACACCGACGTCCACGCCACATCCGCCACCTCCTACCTCCCTCCCGCGTGGCCGATCTACCGGGCCGAAATCCTGTGCGAGCTGCGCCGTGCCTGGCGCTATCCGGGCTTCGTCCTGCCGTCGCTGCTGTTCCCGGTGCTGTTCTATTCGCTGTTCGGGGTCCTGCTCGGTCGCGGCCACGCACCGGTGTATCTGCTGGCCACCTACTGCGTGTTCGGTGCGATGGCACCGGCGCTGTTCGGCTTCGGCGTGCAGCTGGCGCTGGACCGCGAAGGCGGCCTGCTCACGCTCAAGCGTGCGCTGCCGATGCCGCCTCTTGCACCGCTGCTGGCGCGGCTGTTGATGACGGTACTGTTTGCGATCGTGGTGGCGGCCCTTCTGATTGCGGTGGCGAGCGCTGCCGGTGTGGTGGTGACGCCCGTGGCAACGCTGCATCTGTTGGCAGTGGCCGGGCTCGCGGCGTTGCCCCTGGGGGCGATTGGCCTGCTGATCGGCAGCCATGTCGGTGCCGGCGCAGCGCCGGCGGTGGTCAATCTGGTCTACCTGCCGCTGGCGCTGCTGTCCGGGCTATGGCTGCCGCTGTCGATGCTGCCGCCGCTGTTCAGCGCCCTGGCGCCACTGTGGCCGACCTGGCACCTGGCGCAGCTGGCGCTGCCGGCGGTGGGCCAGCCGGCGCAGGGCAGCGCATGGGTGCACGTCGGGGTGCTGCTGGGCGTGACCGCCGTGGCCCTGGCTCTGGCACGGCGCCGCCTGCGGCGCATGGGCTGAAATGGCATGATCGCGCCTGACCCTCGTCTCCTGGAACCGCCCGTGACATCGCGCTGGATCGCTACGCTGCTGCGGCCTGCGCCGGACTCGTCGGTGGCCGACAACCTGCGCCGCGGCAAACCGGCCTGGGCCGACGCGGTGCATCTGCTGTGGACCGGCTGGGTGTTCTTCACCCCGATCTTCGGCAGCGGCTATTCCTGGCGGTGGTTCTGGCTGACGCTGCTGACCTATCCGGTGTTCCTGGCGTTGTACGGCCGGTTGCTGCTCGCTCCGCGCCACCACGGCCCGCGCTATGCGCTGGCGATGGTGACGATGGGGCTGGCGCTGCTGCCGTGGTACCCGTCCGGCATCAGTTATTTCATCTTTGGTTGCGTGATGTTGCGCACCTGCCGGGACGGCGGCCTGTGGCGCTATCTGCTGCAGCTGCTGGCACTCAACGCGCTGTTCGTCGGCATTGCGCTGTGGGTGGGGTATCAATGGCAACTGGTGGTGTGGATTCCGTCGATGGCGTTGATCATCGGCATCATCATCAACGTCGAGAGCCTCAACAAGGAACGTGACGCGGCCCTGCAGCTGTCGCAGGAGGAAGTGCGGCGGCTGGCCGCCACCGCCGAGCGCGAGCGGATCGGTCGCGATCTGCACGACCTGCTTGGCCACACGCTGTCGTTGATTACCCTGAAGCTGGAACTCTCGCGCAAGCTGTTCGACCGCGATCCGGACGCATCGCGCCGCGAGGTCGCCGAAGCCGAGGCGATTGCCCGCCAGGCATTGGCCGAAGTGCGCAGCGCGGTCACCGGCATCCGTGCCAGTGACCTGGCCGCCGAGCTCGCCTCGGCACGGCTGCTGCTGGAGTGCCAGCACGTGCACCTGCACTACACACCGCCGCCGCCGATGCCGGTGGAAATCGAGCGCGCGCTGTCGCTGGTGCTGCGCGAGGCGGCCACCAACATCGCCCGGCATGCGCAGGCGCATCAGGCCTGGGTGCACTTCGAGGAGGACGGCCGCAGCTTGCTGATGCAGATCAGAGACGATGGCCGCGGCGGCGTGCAGTCCGATGGCAACGGCCTCAGTGGCATGCGCGAACGCGTGGCGGCGCTGCGTGGCACGCTGCACCTGCAGTCGGTACGCGGTGAGGGGACTTGCCTCTCGGTCCGGATCGCGCTGCCGGCGGCCACCACCGCCGTCGCCGCGCTGCCGGCCACGCCTGCCGGGCCGACGCCGCTGTCGGCGGGAGGTGCGCCATGATCCGCATCGTGCTGGCCGAAGACCAGGCGATGGTGCGGGGCGCGCTGTCGGCGCTGCTCGGGCTGGAAGCCGACATCGAGGTGCTGGGCAGCGCGGCTGATGGCGAGGAAGCGTGGCGGATGGTGCAGCGGTTCACCCCGGACGTGCTGGTCACCGACATCGAGATGCCGGGCCTGTCCGGCCTGGAACTGGCCCAGCGCATCGCCCGCCATGCGCTGCCGGTCAAGGTGGTGATCGTCACTACCTTCGCCCGCTCGGGCTTCCTGCGCCGCGCGCTGGATGCCGGTGTGTACGGCTACCTGCTCAAGGATGCACCTGCCGACCACCTGGCCGATGCACTGCGCCAGGTCCAGCGCGGCGGCCGCGCGATCGACCCGCAGCTGGCCCTGGATGCGTGGTCGCAGGCCGACCCGCTCAACGACCGCGAGCGCCAGGTGCTGCGCCTGTCCGGCGACGGCCGCTCGGCCAGCGAGATCGCCACGCAGCTGGGGCTGTCGCACGGTACCGTGCGCAACTACCTCTCCGAGTGCATCGGCAAGCTGGGCGTGGCCAACCGCATCGAGGCCTATCGGCTGGCACGCCAGAAAGGCTGGCTGTAGGCAGGGCCGACCGGCACCCGGCCGGCACTACCGGCCCTTCGACATTGCCTGGAACACGCCGTCGCGGCGCACCCACAAGTGGAACAACGCGGCTGACAGATGCGCCACCACTGTGGCGAACAATACGTACGCAAGCAGGCTGTGCGCGTTGCGCAGCGCGGCGTACAGCGCCGGGTCGTGCGGCACGATTGCCGGCAGGTGGACCCCGGACCACATCACGATCGGGTAGCCGCCGGCCGACAGCATCGCCCAGCCGATCAGCGGCATGGCCAGCATCAGCGCGTACAGCACCCAGTGCGAGGCATGGGCGGCGGCCGCCTGCCACGCCGGCAGGTCTGCCGGCAGCGGTGGCGGACGGTGGCGCACGCGGTTGACCAGGCGCACCACCGCCAGCAGGAGGATCGCGATGCCAAGCGGGCGGTGCAGATCGATCAGTGCCGGCCGCCACTGCAGCGAGGCCACCATCGTCACCCCGACGAACAGCATGGTCAGGATCATCGCCGCCATCAGCCAGTGCAGGACGCGGGCGGTGAGATTGAAGTGTCCGTTGCCGTGCTTCATTGCCCACGCTCCCTGCCGGTGGCGGCAGCACCCTTGCCGTTGGCGATTTCGCGCTCGCGGCGGTTGAAGGACTGCGAGTACACCGCCGACCGTGCGGCCAGGATCGGGTCGTCCGATCCGGCAATGCCGCTGGGCAGGATCAACGGATCGTAATTGAGGTCGCGGCAGGCGCCCTCGGCCTGCGGCTGCATCGCCACCAGGCTGAGCGTGCCCACCTTCACCTGGCGACGCTGCGCGGGCCACACCTGCGAGGGATCATCGATCGGGTCGCCGTCCTCGGCGATTGTCACCCACATGTCCCAGCGTACCGGACCCTGCGCCAGCCGCTGCCCGAACTCCTCAGCCAGATAGTCCAGACCGGCCTGCGCGCGCTGTTCGGCGGTCATCGCCACGAACGGAGCCTGCGGGCGCATGCTCCAGCGCACGTAACGGTGGCTGCCATCGGCAGCGGTGAAGCGGAAGCTGTTGACGCCGTTGTAGTCGGTATTGGCCCAGCTGTTGGACCACGGGGCAGTCTTGGCCCACTGCTGGAACGCGCGCGCCGTCGGGTACTTTTCCAGCACCGCGGCCATCTTCGCCGGGTCCGGTTTGCCGGTGGCCGGATCGGGAATGCCCGCGCGGGTCTGTTCAAGGAAGGCGGCGGCGGTTGGCACGGCGAAGAACGGGAAGCTGTTCATTGCCGTGCGCCATTCCTGACCATCGTCGCTGACCAGCTGCAATGCCATGCTGCGCACGCGCGCGTTGGCGTCGGCGCCATGCGGGTCACCGCCCCCGATCGACAGGCGGCCCAGCACCGGCACCTGGGACTGGCGGAAGACCCGTGCCGAACTCAGCGCGGCACCCTCCGGCGTGCCCTGGAAACTGCCGCTGACGCACACGCCCTTGGTATGCGCACGGCGGAAGCCGGGATGCGGTGGGCCGGTGGCTTCGATGCTGTCGGTGAAGACCTGCGCGGTGGCGCGATCACGCCCGATCCAGCCGGCCAGCCAGGCGAACGCCAGTACCAGCACACCGGCGATCAGAGCGATCAGTGCCAGCCACAGCAGCGGCGAAGGCAGGCGGGGGGCGCCTGGCTCCTGGCCGGCGCGGGTATAGCCGAATAGCGACATGTCCGGGTTCCTGCCTTCACGATACGTGTGGGTGGCGACCCCTGCATGGTGTCAGAACCGCCGCGCGGCCGATATTCACATTTTCGACAAGAATCCGTCGGCAGATAGCCAAGCCAGATAAAGCCGAACCAACGGCAACCCCGTAGAGCCGGGTTCTACCCGGCTTGCGTCAGTCCCCGCGATACCCAACGAAAGGCAGCCCCGTAGAACCGGGTTCTACCCGGCTTGCGTCAGCCCCCGTGATACCCAACGAAAGGCAGCCGGGTAGAACCCGGCTCTACGCGGCTTGCGTCAGCCCTCGCGATACCCAACGAAAGGCAACCCCGTAGAGCCGGGTTCTACCCGGCTTGCGTCAGTGCTCGCGATACCCAACGAAAGGCAGCCGGGTAGAACCCGGCTCTACGCGGCTTGCGTCAGCCCCCGTGATACCCAACGAAAGGCAGCCGGGTAGAACCCGGCTCTACCCGGCTTGCGTCAGCGCTCGCGATACCCAACGAAAGGCAGCCGGGTAGAACCCTGCTCCACGCGGCTTGCATCAGCCCCCGTGATACCCAACGAAAGGCAGCCGGGTGGAACCCGGCTCTACGCGGCTTGCGTCAGCCTCCGTGATACCCAACGAAAGGCAGCCGGGTAGAACCCGGCTCTACGCGGCTTGCGTCAGCCTCCGTGATACCCAACGAAAGGCAGCCGGGTGGAACCCGGCTCTACGCGGCTTGCATCAGCGCCCGCGATGCCCATCGAAAGGCCGCCGGGTAGAACCCGGCTCTACGCGGGTTACGCGTAGCGGGCCTTGAGCATGGCCCATGCCGAGCGCAGCGCCAGTGCTTCGCCACCGGCCGGGCGGCCCGGGCGCTCGCCGTCGTTCCAGGCGTAGACATCCAGATGCGCCCATTTCTGCCCGTCCGCGATGAACCGCTCCAGGTACAGCGCGGCGGTGACCGAGCCGGCCATGCGCGAGCCGGCGTTGGCCAGGTCGGCGATGTTGCTGTGCAGGTAGCGCAGGTACGGGCGCCACAACGGCATGCGCCAGACCGGATCGCGCGTGCTTTCACCGGCCTGCAGCCATTGCTGGGCCAGGGTGTCATCGTTGCTGAAGAGCGCCGGCAGGTCCGGGCCCAGCGCGATGCGTGCCGCACCGGTGAGGGTGGCGAAATCGAGCACGATCTCCGGCTGCTGTTCGCTGGCGTAGGTCAGCGCATCGGCCAGGATCACCCGGCCTTCGGCGTCGGTGTTGTCGATCTCGATGCTCAGCCCCTTGCGGGTGGCGATCACTTCGCCGGGGCGGAACGCGTCCGGGCCGATCGCGTTTTCCACCGCCGGGATCAGCAGGGTCAGCTGCACCGGCAATGCCTGCGCCATGATCAGCCCGGCCAGGCCCAGCGCGTGCGCGGCGCCGCCCATGTCCTTCTTCATGTTGCGCATGCCGTCGGCCGGCTTGATGTCCAGCCCGCCGGTATCGAAGCACACGCCCTTGCCGACCAGCGCCACGTGCGGCTGGCCCGCGTTGCCCCAGCGCAGCACGATCAGGCGCGGCGCGCGGTGCGAGGCGCGGCCGACCGCGTGGATGGACGGGAAATTCTGCTCCAGCAGCGCATCGCCGGCGATCACCTCGATCTGCGCACCGTGTGCGCTGGCCAGTTCGCGCGCGGCGTCTTCCAGCTGCTGCGGGCCCATGTCTTCGGTGGGGGTGTTGACCCAGTCGCGCACGCGCAGGCTGGCGGCGATCACATCGCGCACCTCGGCCGAGGGCGTGGCGGCCAGCTGCGCCGGCGCGCGGTTCGGCGTGCGGTAGCGCGCGAAGCGGTAACTGCCCAGGCCCCAGCCAAGGTGCAGCAGGGTTTCGATCTCCGCCGGCAGCGCGTCGGCCAGTTGCCACACGCTGCCTTCGGGCAGGGCGAACGGGGCGTGCGCGTAGGCGTACGCATCGCCCGCGTCGCCGACGCCGATGATCGCGCCGGCGAGGCCGTGCTCGCCGGGCAGCAGCACCACGCTGCCGCCACTGCCGTTGAAGTGCTGCGCGTCGAGCCAGGCGACCAGCGCCGGGGACTGCTGCCCCCGCCACGCGGCGAACTGCTCGCGGTTCATCACATGCAGCGGCAGCGCCTGGGCGGTATCGGGGGTGAAAGCGTTGATCGGGGTCATGCGGAAAAGGGCTCCGTTCGCGGCGGGGTCAGGCGTGTGGGACGGATGCGTCTGCATCCAGCCAGTCGGCCAGCCCGGTCAGGGTGTCGAACTGCAGGTCGGGCTGCAGCGAAGGGTGGTTCCAGGTGTGTTCGACGCGGTTGATCCAGCAGCCACGCAGGCCGGCCTGCATCGCGCCGACCACGTCCATGTCCACATGGTCGCCCACGTGCAGCACATGGGCCGGCGGCACACCCAGGCGGTCGCAGGCGGCATGGAAGATGCTGGCTGCGGGCTTGGCCGCGCCATGTTCGCGCGAACCGAGCTGGAAACTGAAGTGGTGGGCCAGGCCGATGCGCTGCAGGTCGGCATTGCCGTTGCTGAGCGCGGCCACCGGCACCTTGGCGGCAATCCGGGCCAGCGCGTCCAGGGCATCCGGGTAGAACTCCACCTGGTTGCGCGCGGCGTAGAAGGCCTCATAGGCCGGCTCCAGCAGAGCAAGGTCGGCACCGCTGTTCTCCAGCGCTTCGCGCAGGGTCAGCCGGCGCAGCGCGCTCAGGTCATGGTGCAGTTGTGGGTTGTCATGGAAAGAACGCTCGCGCAGCTCCCGCATGGCCGCTACCGGATACATCGCGGCGGTGGCGGGGCTGTGTTCACGCATCCAGTCGTACAGGACCTGGTCGATGCGGGCGCCGATGGGGGCGAACGGCCACAGCGTATCGTCGAGGTCGAGGGTGATGGCAAGGACAGGGAATTTCACCCCGCTATTCTACGCCTGCCCGCGCGGGCTTTCATGGCGCACCCGGGCAGGCGCGGGCACCGGCCGTTCAGCGCAGGTGGCAGGCGCGGTTGACGGATGCGTGGCCATCGTCCGGCTGCACGCTGAGGTCACGCCGACCCGCGTCCAGGGGGAGTGGCCAGTGGCATGACACGCTCATTCCAGCAGCCGCGCCCAGCCCTGCATGCCGTCCAGCCGCGCCAGCACCAGCTTGATGCACACCAGCAGCGGTACTGCCAACAGCAATCCGACCATGCCCCAGAGCCAGCCGAACACCATCAGCGCGAGGATCAGGATCAGCGGCGAAATCGCCATGCGCCGGCCCAGCACGATCGGCGTGACCACCTGGCCCTCGACCGTGTGCAGGGCCAGATAGGCGGCCGCCGGCAGCAGCGCCTGGAACGGATCGCTGAACTCCACAAAGCCCATCAGCAGCATCAGTGCCACGCCGATCAACGGGCCCACGTAGGGCGCGAAGTTGAGCAGCGCCGCCACCGTGCCCCACAGCAGGGCCTCCTGCAGACTGATCCCGAGCAGCAGCAGAACGCCGGAGAACACCAGGCCGACCAGCGTATTGATGACGGTGATGGTCAGCACATAGCGCGAAACCTCACGTTCGATCGAGCGCAGGATGTCGGTGGTGAACCGTTGCTGCTGACGGCTGGGAAACAGGGCGATGGCGTGCTTCTGCAGGCTTTGCCCGTAGATCATGAAGAACAGTGTCAGCAGCACTACCGCCAGCACCGAGGCCGCCAGGCGTGGCGCCAGGGTCAGTACCTTGTAGGGATCGTCGAGCTGGGTACGCACCACCTGCACGCGGCGGTTGCCTTCACCGCCGGCCACGCGCGCGAAGTTCTCCGCCGCCTGGTTGGCCTGCTGCACCGGCTTGGTCAGGTTCTGCACCTGTCGAGCCACCTTGCGCAGCTGTTGCGGGGCTTCCTCGGCCCATTCCATCGCCGGCCCCACCAGCTGCACGCCCAACGCGGCCGCACCGCTCAGGCCCACCCCCAACACCAGGACCGCGCCAAGAAAGCGCGGGATCCAGATCCTCTGCAGCAGGCGCAGGATCGGGTTGCCGACCAGCGCGAAGAACATGGCCAGGAGCACCGGCAGGATCACCTCCTGCGCCGCCCACAAGGTGAAACCGACGGCCAGCGTGGCCAGCACCACCAGCGACATCGGGGCGCGTGGACGGGGCGGTGGCAGTGCGGCGACCGCATCGGGCGAAGGGGGGGCAGGGACGCTCATGCAGGTCGCAGGCAGGAAGGGAGCGTCATTATTGGGCAGGGCGGGTGCGCGCGGCGTGTTGTGGCCGTGCAGACCAGGCGAGGCCCCGCCGCACGGTGCGGCAGGGCGTGCCGGGTTCAACGTTCGGACAGATCCGTGGCCGCTTCTGCGGGCTGCGGTTGCTGGGACGGTGCGGCTGCCGGGCGCGGTGGCGCCGGTGGAGGCGATGTGGGGCGCGTGGCGGCGGCAGGCGAGGCCACGTCGTCGGCGGCCTCGTCGACCTTGTCGGCTGCCTGCTCGGCGGTATCGGCCGCTTCGCTGGCCTGCATCGAGGCGAAGGCCGCCTGTGCGCTGGCCATCAGATTGGACACCGAGCCGATCATCTGCAGCCACCGGGCGCCGTGGAACTTCGCGGTGCCCGGCTCCAGCTTGCCGGCCAGGAAACCGCCGGCGAGGCCCACGGTGATGATGCGCAACGGTGTCCACCCGGCGCGCCAGACCTGGCTGAGGGTGAACCAGTTGCACTGGGTCTCATCGACCCGGATCGACACCACCTGTTCGGCGCGCTTGACGCGGCGGCGCAGGGCTTCGAAATTCATGGTGTGCCCTCCGCCCTGCCCACATGGGCATCGGGATCGTCGTCGGTGGGTTCGTCGTACAGGCCCAGCCGCGACAGCTGGCGGCGGGTGGCATGCATGCCGGTGTGGCGGAAGAAGAACGACACGCGCCAGATCGCATAGCCGGTAACGGCCAGGCTGAGGATCGAGGTGATCAGCAGCGACTGGAACCAGGACAGGCCCCAATGCTGCATCAGCGCGATCAGCGTGCCGGCCAGCAGCAGCCACGCCGACGCACCGAACACGATCGCCACGCCGCTCCATGCCAACGCCCGCCCGAACGCACTGCGCGCCAGGGCGAAATCGGCCGATGCCAAGCGCCGCAGCGAGCGCAGCGTATGCTTGGCCGAGTCCACGGTGGCGCGCCCGGCCTGGCCGACCTGGCGGATGCTCTCATCGAGCCGGGGTGCGGTGTCGCCGCCATCCGGTGGCGGGGAATCCGCACCACCGTTGGCGGCCGTGTGGGCTTGATCGCTCACGCCGACGCTTACTTGTCGCCGCCGCTGCGGGCCAGCTTGGCGATGATCCAGCCGGCCGCGAAGGCCACGCCGAAGGAGGCCAGCGGACGCTCACGGATCAGTTCGGCCGCGCTGTCGACCAGGTCCTTGCCCTTGTCCATCAGCGCATCGACCTGCTCCTTGGCCGCGGCACCGCCGAACTCGGCGGCGGCCAGGCCCGACAGCGCGGTGTCGGACAGCTCGGCCTTGACGTTGGCCTTGCCGATGCGCAGTTCGTCGGTGGCGGCACCGGTGGCGCCCTTGATCGCGCCGCCTGCGGCGGTGGCCGCCGACTTCAGGTGCGAACCGGCTTCACCCAGGTGTTCCTTCAGGTTCTCGGTATTGGTGGGGCTCATCGTGTATCTCCTGTATGCGATGGGGGATGGTGACCGCGGACGAAACCGGACGGCGAGGAACACAAGGTAATAGCACCGCGCGGGTGTAAGGGGCGTTACGGCATCCTGACCCGTTCAGCGCATCACCAGCTCGCCGCGCACGTTGCCGCGCACGATGCGCAGCACCAGCTGCTGCGGTCGGTTCTGGAAGTTGGCGCGCCAGCTGGCCAGGTCGGCAAACTCGCCCACCGTGGCCTCGGTGACCACATCGCCCTGCTGCAGGCCGGAGGCGGCGGCGCGGCTGCCGCGCTTCACCTCGCTGACCAGCACGCCGCTGACGCCGGCCTGGCGCAGCGTTTCGGGAAGGTCGACGAAGGTGGCACCGCCCAGCCGCGGGTCGAGGGTGTCGCCCGTGACCGCGCGCGCCTGTTCCTTCAGCGCCACCTTGAGCTGAAGGGCTTTGCCGTCGCGGCGCAGATCCAGCGTGAGCGTGCTGCCCACCGGCTGCAGGCCTTCCACGTTGTGCAGCGCCTGCGCGCTGTCCACGCGCTGGCCGTTGGCGGCGACCACCACATCGCCCGGCTTGAGGCCGGCGGCAGCCGCACCGGACCCGGCCAGCACGCGGGTCACCAGCGCGCCGCGGACTTCGGTCAAGCCCAGGCCCTGGGCGATCTGCGGGGTCAGGTTCTGTGCCTCGATGCCGAGGGTGCCGCGCACCACTACGCCGTGCTTGACCAACTGGTCCACCACGTCGCGCGCCAGGTTGGAGGGAATGGCCAGGCCCAGGCCGATGTTGCCGGCCATGCTGCCCTGCGGGTTGAAGCTGGCGGTGTTGATGCCCACCAGCTGGCCCTGCAGGTTGACCAGCGCGCCGCCGGAGTTGCCCGGGTTGATCGATGCGTCGGTCTGGATGAAGTTCTGGTAGCCCAGCCCGCGAATGCCGCTGCGGCCCACCGCCGAGACGATGCCGGAAGTGACGGTCTGGCTGAAGCCAAACGGGTTGCCGATGGCCACCACGAAGTCGCCTACGCGCAGCTGGTCGCTGTTGCCCAGCGGCAGGGCGGTGAGCTTGTCGGCCGGAATGCGGATCAGTGCCACGTCGGTATCCCGGTCCGAACCGATGAACTCGGCTTTGACCGTGCGCCCGTCGGCGAGGGTGACCTGCACGTCGTCGGCGTTGTCGATGACGTGGTGATTGGTCAGCACCAGGCCTTCGGCGGCATCGATGATCACGCCCGAACCGAGCGATTCGTTGATGCGTTCCTGCGGCACTTCCGGGAACAGGCGGCGGAAGAACGGATCGTTGAAGTACGGGTTGCGCACCCGGACCACCTGCTTGGTGTTGACGCTCACCACCGCCGGCATCGCCCGCTCCAGCATCGGCGCCAGCGAGGGCACCGGCTGGCCGGCTACCGCTGCGGGCAGGGCGGCGGTGGCCGGAATGGCCAGCGATGCAGGCGATGCGGCAGCGCGGTTGTCCAGCTGCGCGGTGATGGCGGTGGCGACGAATCCACCGAATGCGGCGGCGAGGGCAAGGGTCAGCAGGGTCGGGATCGGTCGCATGGTCCGGCGGTTCCGTAACGAGGGTGCAGGGCGGGAAAGCGGCTATACGGTAGTGCAAGCTGAATGAGTGTGTCCGCTCGCGGCTAAACGCGCCATGAAAAAACGCGCACCCGACGCCGGTTGATCTGTTCTGGAGCGGGGGAGGCTGCCTTCAACAGCCCGTCTCCCCCCGTGGCGATGGCCCGCGCGGAGGCCGTGTCGTTGCCCTCGCATCGGCGGCCGGTCGATCGCGACCGGCATGCTTCCACCCCACCCTCCCGAGGCTCCGCCGCCGGTTGCCGACACGCCCATCGTGGTCGGTTTCGTGTTCGCAATCGGCGCAGTTGTGGAGGCAAGGGGCAACGAACCGATCATGCGCGACGCGGAAATGCACGCCGCCTCCACCCCGTTCGACAGACGACGGAACGACGGTTGCCGCACCGGTCGACACAAGCACGGAAGCTGTTTTCAAGCAGTTTGCCGTGCACCACCTGGTGCAGGGGCCGCCGCGTCGGCCGCGCGCCAAGCACAGATGCGGCTCACGGGCTGCGACAAGACCGTTCCACGATGGACCGCGCCGGTATAGCATCGCCAGCGATTTAACTGACCAGGCCCCTTAGGAGGCAATCATGAGCAACGGTAATGGTGTGACCGCGACCCTGTCGCAGGGCGTCGAAGAAGTGAAAGAAGTGGCCGGCAAAGTGGGCGAGACCATCGCCACCACCGCTGAAGATGCCGTGGCGTCGGTGAAGAAGACCGTCAAGCGCGCCCGCAAGGCCGCGACCACCCAGGTCGCCAAGGTCAAGAAGGCCGTCAAGAAGGCCGAGAAGACCGTCGCCAAGAAGGCCGACAAGGCGGCCAAGTCGGTCGGCAAGACCCTGGCCTCCGCCAAGAAGAAGCTGGAAACCGCCAAGAGCAACGCCAAGGCCGAGGCCGCCGCGCTGAAGAAGCAGGTCGCCAAGAAGAAGGTCGCCGCTGAAAAGGCCGTGACCAAGACCACCAAGGCTGCCGGCAAGAAGGCCACCACCGCCAAGAAGGCTGTGACCAAGAAGGCCGCCGCTGCCAAGAAGACCGTGACCAAGAAGGTCGCCACCGCCAAGAAGGCTGTCGCCAAGAAGACCGCGACCGCCAAGAAGGTGGCTGGCAAGAAGACTGTCGCCGCCAAGAAGGCCGTGACCAGGAAGGTCGCCACCGCCAAGAAGGCCGTCGCCAAGAAGACCACGGCTGCCAAGAAGGTTGTCGGCAAGAAGACCACGGCTGCCAAGAAGGTTGTCGGCAGGAAGACCGCGGCCGCCAAGAAGGTTGTCGGCAAGAAGACCGCGGCTGCCAAGAAGGTTGTCGGCAAGAAGACCGCGGCTGCCAAAAAGGTCGTCGGCAAGAAGACCGTCGCTGCCAAGAAGGTTGTCGGCAGGAAGACCGCCGCCGCCAAGAAGGTTGTCGGCAAGAAGGTCGCCACCGCCAAGAAGGCCGTGACCAAGAAGACCGCTGCCCGCAAGGCCGCCCCGGCCAAGCGTGCCGGCGCTGCCAAGACCGTGGCCCGCAAGGCCCCGGCCAAGCGCGCGCGCAAGTAAGACCTGCGTGCCGTTCCCGCCCGAGGGCGGGAGCGGCATGGCGGCGGCCAGGCAGCCGCCCGCCGCCGATGCCGCACTCACCTGGCGCCTGCTACGGTGAGGCTCCCAAGCGAGGGAGTGTTCATGCGCGGTCTCGACTTCAGTTCCTGGCAGGCCATGCTGTCCACCCTGATCGGGCTGGCGGTCATCACTCTGATTGGCGTGGGTATCCGCCTGCTGGTGATGCAGACCCTGCAACAGCGCCGCGAGCGCGAAAACCGACAGATCAACGAACGTCTGCGCACCCTGATCGCGGCCTACAAGACCTTGGGCGGCTCCTTTACCGGCGCGCTGGACGTGGACCCACGCCACCTGCGCGACCTGCGCCATGCCCCGCACGAGGACCACCCCGACGATGCGGCGCTGCGTCTGGCCGACGCCGTGGCTACCGCCGGCAGCGACCGCGCCCGGCGCATCCGCGATGCCGTCGAGGCCGCACTGTCGGACATCATTCTGCTCGGCACCGACGAACAGGTGCGCCTGGCCGCGCACGCGGCCACCGAACTGGCGCAGGGGCGCGCAGTGCCGACGGCGGCACTGGTCGTGTCGCTGCGCGATTTCATCCGTGGTGCGCTCGACCTGGCGCTGATTCCCGCCAGCGTCGCGATCCCGCGGCAGGGACCGGCGCGTCCGTCGGCCGCTGCCAAAGGCAAGGCCGACGGGGCCGACAAGGGCGGTGCGAAAGGCGGTGGTGGCGGCATGGGTGGCATGGGCGGCGGGCAGGCCCTCGACGACGCGCCCGACCCCCCACGCTGATCCCGACGCCCTGCGCCGGGCCGCCTACTTGCCCAGTTCCACCACCGGCACGAAACCGCCGTAGATCATCCGCTTGCCGTCGAACGGCATCGGATTGTGTGCAGGGTCCATGCGCGGGTCTTCCATCATCTTCTGCATGCCCGCATCGCGGGTGGCCTTGTCCGGCCACTCGATCCACGAGAACAGCACTGTCTCATCGGCCTTGGCCTCCACCGCGCGATAGAAGTCGGTCTGCTTGCCGTGGGGCACGTCGTCGCCCCAGCACTCCACCACGCGGGTGGCGCCATGCTCGATGCAGATCGCATCGCCCATGCGGGCATGGGCCAGGAACGCTTCCTTGTTTGCGGTGGGGACGGCAATGACGAAACCATCGATGTAAGACATGGAACACCTCCGGAAGGGGCGCACCGGAAATGGGCGCCTCGGTGATATGACGAACCACGGCACGGAAAGTCGACACGCTGCGCCCATTGGCGCGTGGAGAATGTGATGAAAACCGCATTTTCTTCCACAAAGCTGAAGCCATTTATCGGATGAATCGCATCTTCGCGTCAGAAAGTTGGCACCTGTCATGGTGCGATGGCACAGTCGGGGTCTCGACGATCATGGGACGAAGGAACGCCCGATGCATGCCGAATCACTCGCGCCCCTCCATGCCCTGACGCGGTTGCAGCAGGACCACCGCCTGATCCGTGTGGACACCGTGCTGGACCCGCAGACTTTCCTGGTCAAACGCTTTCAGGGCAGCGAACAGGTCTCCCAGCCGTTCGCCTACCAGATCGAGCTGCTCTCCACCGAGCCGCGCCTCGAGCTCAAGCAACTGGTGGGCCAGCCACTGCGCCTGCAGTTGGGTGACGAGTTCGACGGCCAGAGCGTGCATGGCTATGTACGCGAGTTTGCCAGCGTCGGCCGCGAAGCGCAGTTCACCTGCTACCGCGCCGAGATCGCGCCCTGGTTCGCCTTCCTGGACTACACCAGCAACTGCAGGATCTTCCAGGACATGACCGCACTGCAGATCGTGGAGGCGGTGTTCGCCGACTACCCGGACCTGGCGCGTTTCGATCTGGATCTCGATGCCGGGCGGCTGACCAGGCTCGCGTACTGCGTGCAGTACAACGAATCGGACTTCGCTTTCGTCTCGCGCCTGCTTGAAGACGCCGGCATCTACTACAGCGTCCGCCACGATGCCGACGGCCACAGCCTGGTGCTCAGCGACGACTCCACCCTGAGCGTGGCGCTCGGCGAACCGGCGCCGGTGTACTTCCGTGCCGACCAGGGCGTGCAGCTGCAGACCGGGCTGCATCGCTGGGGCGCGCGCCGCCGCGTGGGCCCGGGGGCGCAGTCGCTGAGCAGTTTTGATTTCAAGCAGCCCAGCACGCCGCTGCGGGTGGTGCGCGGCAACGAGGCCCCGCGCGGCGTACTGCCCGAATTCACCCAGTACCGCTACGACGGTGCCGCGCGCTTTGCCGACAGCCGCATCGGCGAGGCGCTGGCGGCGGTGCGCAACGAAGAGGCCGCCTGGCCGACCAAGCTGTTCGAATGTGCCGGCAATGTGGCCGGCCTGCAGGCCGGCGGCTGCTTCGCCCTGGAGCAGCAGCCGGATTTCATCGGCCGTGGCGCCGAGGACCGCCAGTTCTTCGTGGTGCGCCTGCAGCGGGAGGGGCGCAACAACTTCGCCAGTGACTTCGGCAGCGCCGACGCGCCCAGCCACACCGTCGAGGCCGAGGTGCTGCGCCGCCGGATTCCGTACCGCCCGCTGCGCCAGACCCCGTGGCCGCGCATGCCGGGCCCGCAGACCGCCACCGTGGTCGGCCCGCCCGGCGAAGAGCTGCATGCCGATGCCTACGGGCGGGTGAAGGTGCAGTTCCACTGGGACCGCAAGGAAGACCGCCGCGACAATGGCGCGGAGAACAGCTCCTGCTGGATCCGCAGCGCCAGCCCCTGGGCAGGTGCCGACATGGGCGGCGTGTCGCCGCCGCGCGTGGGCCAGGAGGTGGTGGTGGACTTTCTCGACGGCGACCCGGACCGGCCGATCATCACCGGTCGCGTCTACAACGAAGAGAACATGCCGCCGTTCGGGCTGGAAGTGAGCGGCCTGAAGTCCAAGACGGTCAAGGGTGCCGGCTGGAACGAAATGACCATGCATGACACGGCCGGTGGCGAGCTGCTGAACATGCGCGCGCAGCGCGACATGGTCACCACCGTGCTCAACGACCAGAACGCCAGCATCCAGAACAACAAGTCCACCGCCGTGGCGGTCAACCACAGCATGAGCGTGGGCGCCAACCAGGACATCAGCGTCGGCGCCAACCGCGGCATCACCGTGACCGGCACCGACACCCTCGGCGTGACCGGCACGCGCACCACCAACGTGACCGGCGCAGTCACCGAGGCCTACCAGGCCGGGCAGACCAAGACGATTGCCGCCGCCGGCTATACCGAGACCATCACCGGCGACTTCGGTACCACCCTCACCGGCAACTACACCAGCCAGCGCACCGGCACCTGGAAGGAGACCGTCACCGCCACCTCGCTGCGCCAGGTGCTCGGCAAGGTCACCCAGGAGTACGCGGCCGGGCGCGAGACCACCATCACCGGCCTGGACAAGCGCGGTGTGCAGGGCGCGGTGGAGGACACCAACATCGGCGCACGCACCGTGGGAGTGGACGGCACCTTCGATCATGAAGTCACCGGTACCCACAGCCAGCTGTCCAACGGCGACATGACCCTCGGCTCGGCCAGCAAGCTGACCGCAGCGGTGGGCGGTGCCTTCATCGAGGTCACCGACGGTGAGATCCGGATCTCCGCCGGCGGCTCGGAGGTGGTCATCAACAGCGGCGGCGTGTCGGTCAACGGCAGCGAGATCAAGCTCAACTGCTGACCGGTCCAACGGAGGGACTTCCATGCACGACACTCCCATGCTGCGCGCCATCCAACGCCTGGGCGAGGCCTGGCTCAACGCCAGCGCCGATCCGACCCGGCGCCTGCTGGTGTGGCGCGTGCCGGCCAACGCCAGCCGCCTGCTCGCCGCGTTCTTCGAGACCCAGCGCCACGACGAAGGCCGCGACACGCCGGACTATTTCCTGCGCCTGGATACCGCGTTTGAAACCGGCTTCGCCTACAGCCGCGAGGTGAAGCAGAGCCTGCTTGAACGCTACCTCGGCAGCCAGGACGAACTGCGCGCGCAGGGTGTCGCGCTGGGCTGGCGCGGCCCGCACGACGCGCACCCGGACAGTGCGCACGGCGTGGTGCAGGTCCTGGACAGCTTCGCCACCCATCATCAACGCCATCTGCGCCTGCTGGCCGTGGTGATCGACCCGGAGCGCTGCGTGCCCGGCGATGGTCTCGCGCGCTGGATCGACGCCGCCTTGGCCGCCGCGCCGGGCGAGTGCCTGCGGCTGGTGCTGCTGGACACCGACGAAGACCCGCGCTGGCAGCCCCTGCTGGAACGCCATGCCCACGTGGCGGCGCGCATCGAGGCACCGGTGGACCTGTTCGCCATCGCCCGCGACACCGCAGCCCAGTCCGCCGGCACCGGCCCGGAGGTGCTGTACCGCCAACTGCTTGCCGACCTGATGCTGCTGCTCGAGCGCGGCAGCCCGCAGCAGGTGGCCGCCCGTGCCGAGCGCGCGCTGGGGCTGGCCCACCGCCACGGCTGGCAGGACCAGCAGGCGGTCGTGCAGATGATGGTGGCTGGAGCCTGGCTCAAAGGCGGCGACCACGGGCAGGCGATCAACGCGTACCGCCAGGCACGCAGCGCCGCCCAGACCGCGCGCAGCCAGGGCCACGCGGCCGCACCGGAGCTGGTGATGCAGAGCTGGTTCGGCGAAGCCGGCTGCTGGCTCGCCGCCAACAATCCGGGCCAGGCCACGCAGGGCTACCTGCAGGCCGCCACGGCCGCGGCCAGCATTCCGCACCCCATGTTCCAGCTTGAAGGCCAGCGCATGGCCGGCTACTGCCTGCTCCAGCAGGGCAAGCGCGAGGAAGCCCGCACCCAGCTGCTGGAGGCCATCCGCATTGCCACGCCGCTCTCGCCGCAGGACCGCCACGCCACCACCCTGCCGCAGGCCCTGTGGGACCTGCTGCAGCTGCAGGACCCACGCCGCTGCGAGCGGCTGCAGGACACCGCGCGCACCTACCTGGAACAGACCACCGCGCTGCACGGGCAGGCCGAGGATGCCGCCGCCCGCCTCGGCACGCAGCCGGCGCGACCGCCGCTGGACGTCATCCAGGCCCAGCTGCACAGCGCGCTGGAGCAGACCTTCCACCGCGTGCAGCGTGAGCGCGAGCGCCTGATCCAGGGCGGCGACGAGTTCTTCCGCCGCATCGTCGCGGTCGGCCGCGACTTCCTCGACCCGGGCTGGAACGGTCTGCCGGCGATCCAGCACCCGCTGGACCACGACATCCCGGTATGGAGCGAACCGCCGGCCATGCAGCCTCTGCCCGATCCCGCCCCGCTGCTGGATCCCCAGCATGCTCCCACCGTCGCTTCCGCTGCGGCACCCAACGGAGTTGTCGCCGCATGAATGCCAACAAGACCCTGCTGATGACCGTCGCTGTGCTGCTGGGCATGGCCATCGTGGTCTGGCTCGGCGTGGAGTACCGCGACGAGGTCAAGGCGTTCCTGCGCGCGCTGCTGCGCGCGCTGTAAAGGCCACGGAGGGCCGCCATGAGCATCGCCGCCAAACATTTCGATCCGCAGCTGGGCATCGACATCCATATGTACGCGGTGCCGCCGTGCCCGCTGCCCACCCCGCACATCGGCCTGGTGCTGGACCCGTTCGACTACATCCCCTTCATCGGCTCCACGGTCAAGGTCAACGGCGTTCACCGCGGCACCGCCGGGACCGGTGGCCTGGACATCCACATCCCGCTGGGCGTGTGGGGCCCGCCGCTGGCCGCGCCGATGGGCCCGCAGTTCGACGGCGAGGAGATCTTCATGGGCAGCCGCACCGTGTCGGCCGATGGCGAGCCGTTCTCGCGCCTGGCCATGCCCGTGCTGGACTGCAACCTGGCCGGCATGATCAACCCGTTCCGGGTCAAGAAGCCGAAGAAGCCGCTGCGCGCGATGTCGCTGCCCACCGGCTTGAACGTGGCCATTCCCACCAGCGTCAAGATCGGTGGCCCGCCCACCGTATCGTGGACCGCGCTGGCCTTCCGCGCCGCCTTTGCCGGCCTCGGCAAGCTGCGCAAAAGCGATTTCTTCCGCAAGAAGATGGATGCCTTCGCGCAATGGCGCCGCGCCCGCTGGGGGCACCTGCCGTCGGGCACGCTCAAGTGCAAGGTGCTGCGCGCCGAGCCGGTGGACATCCGCGACGGCAGCGTCTCGGTCACCCACGACGACTTCAGCATCCCCGGCCGCCTGCCGCTGGCCTGGCGCCGCGTGTACGCCTCGCGCCACGCACAGCGCCAAGGCGCCTGCGGCTTCGGCTGGCAGACCCCGGCCGACATCGCGCTGGCACTGGCCCCGGATGGCAGCGCCTGGCTGTCCGGCCCGGACCAGGTGGCCTTCTTCCCCGAGCTGCCGCGCCGCGACGGCGCCGACGTGGCGGTCCTGGACTTCGTCGATGGCGCGCGCCTGTGGCGGCAGCAGGGCCAGTGGATCGTGCGGTTCAAGGGCGGCCTGCACTACCGCTTCGACGGCGCTGCCGCGCCCGGCGTGGCCCAGCTGCCGCAGGAGCAGCACCTGCCGATCGAGCGCATCGAAGACAGCTGCGGCAACTTCTGGCGCTTCGAGCGCCGCGATGGCCATCTGGTGCGCATCGTCGAACGCGGCGTGGACGACCAGCAGGGCCGCTACATCGCCGTCACCGCGCGCCACGGGCGGATCGACGACCTGCAGCTGCACGATCCCGCCACCGGCCTGAACCACCCGCTGGTGAGCTACCGCTACACCGACGGCGACCTGATCGCCGCCGTGGACCCGCTCGGCGCCCCGCGTACCTTCGGCTACACCCAGCACCACATGGTGCGCCACACCGACCGCGTCGGCCTGTCCTTCTACTACGCGTTCGACGCACAGTGGCGCGTGGTGCACTCCTGGGGCGACGGCGGTCTGTACGACTACCACTTCGACTACGACGCGCTGCTGCGCGAAACCCGCATCACCGACTCGCTGGGCAACGTGTCGCTGGTCAAGTTCGATGAAAACCGTCTGCCGCTGTGCGAGATCGACCCGCTGGATGGGGTGACCATCTTCGAGTACGACGATGTTGGCCGCACCGTGGCGGTGACCGACCCGGAGGGACTGCGCACCGGCTTCGAGTACGACGAACGCGGGAACCTGGTGGTGCTGGTGCGGGCGGATGGAACCACGCTGCAGCAGCAGTTCGATGACCAGGACCAGCTGCTCGCCGTCACCGATCCGGAGGGCAACACCTGGCAGCAGCACTACGACACCCGCGGCCTGCTCATCGAGCAGACCGACCCACTGCAGGCCGCCACCCGCTACACGTACGATGCCTACGGCCTGCTGCAGGCCCAGACCAGCCCCCGCGGCGCCGTCACCGCCGTCGGCTACGACCGCCACGGCCTGGTGACCAGTGTGCTGGACCCGCTTGGCCACCAAAGCCGGTACCAGCACGACCCGCTGGGGCGTCTGCTGTACCAGACCGACCCGCTTGGCCAGACCACGGCCTACGAGTACGACGCCAAGGGCCGCCTGCTGGGCGTGCAGGCGCCCGACAGCAGCGGCGTGCGCTGTGAGTACGACGCCGAAGACCAGCTCATCACCTACCTGGACGAAGCGGGCGCGCGCACCCGCCTGCAGTACGTGGGCATCGGCCAGATCGGCAAGCGCGTGCAGGCCGATGGGCACGTGGTCGAGTACCGCTACGACACCGAAGAGCAGCTGATCGGCGTGGTCAACCAGCGCGGCGAGCACTACCTGCTCAACCGCGATCCGCTCGGCCGGATCGTCGAGGAAATCGACTACTGGGGCCAGTCGCGCCATTACAGCTACGATGCCGCTGGACGCCTCACCACCACCGTGGACCCGCTTGGCCAACGCATCGTCTTCGCCACCGACAAGCTCGGGCGCATCACCGCCAAGACCCTGCCGGACATCCGCCAGCCGGGTCGCCAGGTCAAGGAAACCTTCCAGTACGACGCGCGCGGCCAGCTTGTCGACCTGCGCAACGCGCACCGCCACGTCACCCGCCGCTTCGACCCGCTGGGCCAGTTGCTGGAGGAGATCCAGGATGGCTTCCGTGTCGGCTACGCCTACGACGAGGCCGGCAACCGCACCCAGCGACAGACCAGCGCCGGCAATGCCATCGCGTTCGCCTACGATCTGTGCGACCAGGTCAGCGAGATCGGCATCAACGACGAAGTGCCGATCACCCTCGAGCGCGACGCGCTGGGACGCACCACGCGCGAGCAGCTGAGCCCGCACCTTGAGCGACGCTTCGACTACGACGCGCGCAACCTGCTCACCGCGCAGACCGTACTACGTGACGCCGCCCCGCTGTTCGACACCCGCTACGACTACGATCGCACCGGCAACCTCACCCGCCGCCAGGACAGTGCGCAAGGCGTGGACGAGTACCGCTACGACGCCATAGGGCGACTGCTCGCGCATACCGATCCGAAGGGCGTGCTGCACCAGTACTACAACGACCCGGCCGGCGATCGCCTGCGCACCGACATCCGCGAAGTGCGTATGCGCAAGGTGGCTGGCGGCGATGACCAGGCCGAGGTGCTGTGGACGCGCGAGGGCACCTACCAGGGCGTGCACTACGTGTTCGACCGCGCCGGCGACATGGTACGCAAGGGCAGCCCGGGGGGCGGGGATGCGAGCGACCTGGAGCTGATCTGGGATGCCAACCATCGTTTGGCCGAGAGCCGGCGGGACGGCAAGAGCACGTACTACGGCTACGACCCGCTGGGCCGCCGTGTGTTCAAGCGCAACCCGACGGAGACCACGTGGTTCTTCTGGGACGGCGATGCACTGCTGGGCGAGGTGAAGCAGGCCAACGACGCCGAGGACGCTGCACCGGTGTGGGTGGACAACGTGGCCAGCCTGATCGAAGTGAAGCGGCGGCAACGACGGTTGGAGAAGTTGCATGAGGGGGTGCGGGAGTATGTGTACTACCCGCGAAGCTTCGTGCCGTTGGCGATGCTGGAGAGGCGAGGTGATTCATCTGCCGGCACTGGTAGTGAACTGGAGTCAGAACCTTACTATCGAGTTGACACTGTTGGGCGTGACGCGCAGTCCCCGTCTGTTTCGCTTTCTAGCGTCGTAACGACAGCCGACGGCTCCGGTCAGCGTCCAGAACGTGACAGCTCTCCGCCTGGAAGACTACGCTCAGCGGACTACAGCGCAAACGGATTGGGTACGCTTGGCAACCTCTCGCTTGCGAATCAAGACGCGGCGATTGGCTTGCCTGTCGAAAGAGCTGGGCAAGCCAGTTTGCAGCCCGAGAGTGCTTGGGGTACCAGGCTGGGGGCTACTGGTCTTGGACCCGATAGAACGGTGGCATCGAACCCCAAAGATGCGGTTAAGCCTCTTGGGCACCAGACTCCTACGACGCACCGTAATCCGGCTCGTCCATTGTCCGAAAGCGGCACGGCACCCGATGAGTTGGTGCATACCGAATCAGATGGGCGACTACTAGACGCGGTCCATGCATCTACGGAGACGCTAAACGGAGCGAGCAATAGATTTTTCCTGTACCAGTGTGATCCCAATGGGTGCCCCAATCGAATTTTTACAGCTCAAGGCAGGGTAGCTTGGGTTGCTCCGTCTGAAGACACGCGTGATGACGGTTGCGATGACGAACTGAGCTGCGTTCGTTCGCTCGGTCAGTATCACGATGTGGAAACCGGATTGGTTTACAACCTTGCGCGCTACTTTGACCGGGAGTCGAGTCAGTTCTGTTCGGCCGATCCGATTGGGCTCAGTGGAGGAACAAATCTTTACGCTTACGGACTCAATTACATAAATTGGACAGATCCTTTGGGTCTGACTGGCGGCCGAACGACCGGGGAAAACGCCGACATCCTTCGCCGAAACATGAACCGAGAAGGGAGAGCGGTCGCTCCTGGGCAAGCCGCAGGTCACATCGTTGCGTCAACAGGATCCAAGGGACACTGGGCTGCAGCCGCAGACTCGAGAGATATCCTTTCGGCATATGACATTGAGATCAATGATGCCGCTAATGGTGTTCCAGTGGATCATCCGCGGCCGCACAATAAAATGCACACGAGGAAATTCCACATGGATGTGAAGGCGCGACTGACTGCGGTCGTCGACAGGATGTCTGCAGCTGGATATGGTCATCGTGCGACGAGGAGTGCCCTCCGAAGAGAGTTGCGGCAAATTGGTAGAGAGTTCACGGCTTCGTGCCGAGGTTAGCAAGACGACTCGCGGAGATTTGAGAATGGAAGATGTCAATATTTTGGTGAACTTGGTCGTCAAGGCATTTCGGCCTGCGTTACTCCACTTGTTTAGAAGTGGTGAGAACTTCTACTACTGCACCTTCGTCATGACGGAGGAAGGCCACGCGCCATTTCTTTCGGCGTGGTCTGAAGAGGCACTTGCAAGGGCAGTGGACGAAAGCGGCGAAGGCCCGGAAGTAGCTGCGGAACTGAAATGGTCGTATGCAGATTCTCCATACGTTGACTTTGGAAGCGAACACACTGAAGAGCTTCGCGCGCCCTTCCTCGCCAGGCCGAACCTACAAGACCTCAGTATCGATGAGTGGGAAAGGGAGATTGAGTTCCGCATGGCTGCTGTAGAGCAGGCCGCACGCCAGTTGGATGAAGAGGGTGCATTCGGCACAGGGCAGCGTCGCAGCAAGCTACTTGTCGCAGTGGAGATCATGCCTCCAGTGCCTTCCAACGTAGACCGCGTGGCGCGGCTGAACGACACTGACTCGCAAATCTTCAAGCAGTGGTTGGAGGAGGCTGCAGAAGTGGACGATTGAGTTCGTTTGCATATTCCTTCTTGCTTTGGAGTGCGCATGAAGAGGCTCTAAGGAACCCGCCACTTCGACGGCGCTACCGGCGACCTCACCAGGAAAAGGGCGTTGTGCGTCGACACATGAACAAAGGAAATGCCGTGCTGATGGAAGTGATCACTGATTGCTAGGGTGATGAACTAGTTCCAAGGTCAGTAACTATGTACGTCATAGATGCTTGGGAAAATGTTCTTGTGGATGCGACTGCTACGAATGGGTCTCGACACGTCAAGCAAAGCTGCAGGATTTGGGGTCTGAGATGGACGAAAGAATACTCAAACAATTGATCCTTCAAGTTCAGTGGCTGCTAGAAGCTCACTTGACCTAATTCGCGTGGAAGGTTTCAGGCTCCCGGGATCCTACTGCGAATTTGCAGCGACGCTCGGTTATGGCCGCTTTGGCGGCTTGGCCATCATCTATTCGGGCGTGCCCGAACACCAAGATTCAATTCTAGTTCAGGGCGCACGCGCCAAAGGGTTCATAAATGATGCTGTCGCCGATGACTACTTCGAGTTCGAGCCGGACGGAGATAATGAAATCGCCGCTCGCCTGTATCCCTTTGCAGCCAGCGAGAACGGTGAGTGCTTTGCCTGGGATATCAACGAAAAGCGCGCGGGTGAGTATTCGATCTACTGTATTGGTGCTCGAATGGCGGGTCTTCGGTATGCGGCAGAGTCACTGGGCGAACTGCTTGAGAAACTATGCAGTGGATCCATCAAGGATGTGATGAGGTCCGGGTACGCTCCTCTGCTTCCTAGGTTTGACGGCTTGTGATTGATTCAAATTCATGGGTAATCGTTGCCAGGCATCGAGGTCTAGAGTTGGGTTCGAGTGGCTGAAATGGCGAAGAAGATCAATATTGCGGTTGGTGACGTGTTTGCGATTCCGCTTCCAACGGGCGGGTGCGGGGTGGAGCGTCTGATACATACTTCAGATAGGTGGCGGCTGGCTCAGTTTTTGTCGCTTACGCTGGATAGCTCCGGAGCTCCCTCCGTCAATTATCGATTGCGGTGAAGTGATGCCAGTTCGCAACATGGTTGCGTTGCGTATTGAGGAAGGTGCGTGCTGCGTTCTGACGCGTGGCGTGTCCATTGATGTTCGGGAGCGTGGCAATGTTCGATGTCATTGATGACGTGGTAGCTAAGTCTGCCCGGTTGAAAGTGTTCCCAGGGCAGGGCGTGCCCCACGCCCTGATTGAGGATGCGGAGCGTGAGCTCGGCATCCCGTTGCCCGATACGTATAAGGCGTGGCTGCTCAGGTACGGGAATCTGAGTGTTGGCGACACGCAGGTGTTCACACTTGCGCCCATAGAGGACCGGGATATCGCCGATGATGATCTGGTGTACAACACCCGCCTTGCCGTGGGAAATGGATTTCCTCCGCTTGGTCTTCTCCCAGTTTTTATTCCGGGGTCAGATGAAGCGTTCTATTTTGATACAAGGGGAGGGTTGAAGGAGGGGGAGTACCCTGTCGTCAGGTTTGATCATGATGAAGGTGTGTTTCACTTTTTCTCTCCGTCCTTCCTCGAGTTCATGATCACGTTGGTGCACGTGTACCGATCGGGTCTTGCGCGGCGCCTTGCCCGCTATCCTGTGCACTTCTCAGTCCGGCAGGAGCCGATGATGGGAAGCGACAGATACTTTGATCTTGTTCCCGGGGATGCGGGCAGTTCCAGGGTAGGCGGATGTTCGCCGGATGCGCTGGTGAAGTCCGGGCAGGCACGTCCCGGTGCACGGTTCTTCGTGTGCCTCGCGGGGTCCGACTTCCCGCAACCGGGGGCGGTGACATCGACGGGGCATGGTTCGTGAAGGTTGGCAGTGGGCGCCGACGGATCCAGGAAGAGGATTACTACGTACGCGCCTTGATTCGCGATGGCTGCGAGTTCCTCCTTCAGGTGGACGAGAACGGATTTCCGGAGGGGTTCGTGCTTGGCGACTATCCATTCGGTTATGGCGCTCTATGCGTGTATGGGAAGCGCGGCATCGGCGGTGAGGTGGTGGAGGTGGCAGCGGGCTTCACCCAGTTCTAGGGCGCCAGCAACGCACCTGCGCAGGCGCGCGTATGCCAGAGCGCGCCTGAACCGCTGCAGAAAATTCACGGTTCGCGCAGCGGCCGCTTTCAGGGCGGGTTCGGGCGAATAACGGAGAATTTACATTTCCAAGGCGGCACGCAGTGCGCCGCTGCAAGAACAGAGGTGTACCCCCCCATGAAGACTTCCCTGATTGCTCTGGCGCTCGCCGCCGCCCTGCCGTTCGCCGCGTCCGCTGCCGAAGGCCTGTCCTACAACTACGCTGAAGGCGATTACGTCAAGACCGACGCCGACGGCGGCAAGGCCGACGGTTGGGGCGTGAAGGGTTCCTACGGGTTCCTGCCGAACTTCCACGCCTTTGGCGAGTACAACCAGCAGAAGACCGACATCGGCAACTTCAAGGTTGATCAGTGGCGCGTGGGCGTGGGCTACAACCAGGAAATCGGCAACAGCACCGACTTCGTGGGCCGCGTGGCCTACAACAAGTTCGACCCGAAGGAAGGCCTGGACTTCAACGGCTACAGCGCTGAAGCCGGTATCCGTACCGCGTTCGGCCAGCACGCCGAAGTCTACGCAATGGCGGGCTACGAGGACTACAGCAAGAAGCACGGCATCAATCCGGATGGCCAGTTCTACGGCCGCCTGGGTGGCCAGGTGAAGCTGAACCAGAACTGGGGCATCAACGGCGATATCAAGATGGATCGCCACGGTGACAAGGAATGGTCGGTCGGCCCGCGCTTCAGCTGGTAAGCGCTGTCTGACGGCATCGCCACGCGCCGTACTGGTGTGGCAGAAAAGGCCCGGCACTGCCGGGCCTTTTTCGTGGGCGCTACCACCACGCCTGTGCGCACGCCGCAGGACCGCCTACATCACCTCGGCCAGCAGGGCCGCACTGCGGTCCAGCAGGATGCGCGATGCCGGTGCGGCGCCCAGCAGGTGCAGGCACGCATGCACCATGCCCGGCAACCGCTCGCACCGTACCGGTACCCCGGCCAGCTGCAGGCGGCGCGCGTAGTGCTCGCCCTCATCGCGCAGCGGGTCGTGGTCGCAGACCAGGATGCTGGCGGCGGGCAGCCCGGTCAGGTCCTGCGCGCGTGCAGGCACCGCGTACGGGCTGGCCAGGCTGTGGGCGCCCACATAGGCCTCCCAGCAGCGCTGCATCAGTGCGGTGGTGAGAAAGTGGCCTTCGCCGTAGCGGCGGTGGCTGTCGGTGTCCACCGCCGTATCCAGTGCCGGGTACAGCAGCAGCTGGTGATGGATGGGCGGGCCGCCGCGGTCGCGCGCCAGCAGCGCCACGCCGGCGGCGAGGTTGCCGCCGGCGCTGTCACCGCCGACCAGCAGGCGGGAAGGATCGACATCGAGGGCGGCGGCGGTGCGGTGGCTCCAGTCCAGCACCGCATACACGTCTTCCAGCGGCACCGGGAAGGGGTGCTCCGGTGCCAACCGATAGGCCATCGCGATCACCACGCAGCCGCTCGCATTGGCCAAGGCACGGCACGGGTTGTCGTACACCGCCAGCGAGCCCTGGAACCAGCCACCGCCATGCGCGAACACCAGGCCTGGCCGCGCGTGGCCAGGCCTGTGTCCGGCGGGCCAGTACACCCGTACGCCGATGGCGTGGCCATCGGTGGCGGCCACGAGGACGTCGCGGACTGCCGCGACGTCCTCAAGTGGGCCCTGCAGTGCCGGCAGTGCCGTCTCGCTGGCCGCGCGGAGGTCCAGCAGCGATGCCTCGGCCACTGCCGACGGCGGTGGCAGTGCAGCCAGGAAGCGCGCGATATCCGGGTCCAGGCTCATGCCTGGCACGCCGGCAGCAGGAACGGCAGCAGCTGGGCCAGGAAGGCCTCGGGCGCTTCTTCCATGACGAAGTGGCCGCAGTCGGCAATCATCGCCCCGCGCAGGTCGCTGGCATGGGCGCGCATGGTGTCCATCGGCATGTCGGCGGTGGCGTGCTCGGCCCCGATCGCCAGGACCGGCATCGCCAGCGGGGTGAGCGCACGTTGACGGTTCTGGCGGATCGTTTCGGGAATGGCGCGGTAGTAGCCGAAGCCACCACTGAGCCCGCCCGGTGCCGAGTACGCGCGGATGTACACCTCGCAGGCCACCGCTTCGCGGCGATGCGCCCAGCGGTCGAACATGAAGGTCAGGTAGGCACGCTCGCGCCCGGCGATCAGCGCCTCGGGCAGGTCGCGTACCTGGTTGAACATGAAGTGCCACAGGAAGATGTTGTCTTCCGGTGCCACGAACACCGGCGGCGCCTCGGCCAGGCCGGGAATCACCGCTTCGGTGATCGCCAGCCGCTGCACGGCGTCGGGCTGGTCGCTGGCCAGCGCATAGGCCACCCACATGCCGACATCGTGGCCCACCACCTGGTAGCGCGCGTGGCCAAGCTGCTGCATCAGCAGGTGCAGGGTGGCGGCGGTGGCGCCGGTGTCGTAGCCGTGCGCCGGCGTGTCCGAATCGCCGGTGCCCGGCGGGTCCACGGCAATCGCCTGGAACCCCTGTGCGGCGAGCGCCTGCATGATGTGCCGCCAGGCATACCAGGTCTGCGGCCAGCCGGGGATCAGCAGCACCGGCCGCCCCTGGCCGAGGATCGCGCAGTGCACGCTGCGCCCCTCGATGCGGACATGGCGGTGCACCACGCCGTCCAGCGCGGCGGAGGTGGAATGGTCGTGTACGGTCTTCATCAGTGGATCCCCAGCATGCCGTGGATCTGCGCACGGCTGACCGGGGCACCGGCGAAGTCGTCGAAGATGCGATCGGTGACCTTGATGATGTGTGCATTGATGAACGCCACGCCCTCGCGCGCGCCGTCCTCCTGGTTTTTCAGGCAGCACTCCCATTCCAGCGTGGCCCAGCCGTCGTAGTCGTACTGGGCCAGCTTGGAGAAGATGCCCTTGAAGTCCACCTGGCCGTCGCCGAGGGAGCGGAAACGTCCGGCGCGTTCGGTCCAGCCGCTGTAGCCGCCGTAGATGCCCTGGCGCCCGCTCGGATTGAATTCGGCATCCTTGATGTGGACCATGCCGATGAAATCGCGGTAGATGTCCAGGAAGCTCAGGTAGTCCAGCTGCTGCAGGACGAAGTGGCTGGGATCGAACAGGATCCGGCAGCGACGGTGCATGCCCACGGCGGCATGGAAGCGCTCGAAGCTGGTGCCGTCGTGCAGGTCTTCGCTGGGATGGATCTCGTAGCAGAGGTCGATGCCGTGCGCGTCGCAGACATCCAGGATCGGCAACCAGCGCCGCGCCAGTTCCTCGAACGCGGCGTCGATGAGCCCTTCCGGCCGCTGCGGGAACGGGAACAGGTACGGCCAGGCGAAGGCGCCGGAGAAGGTGCCCATCCGGTCCAGGCCCAGCCGCTGCGAGGCTTTCGCGGCCAGTTTGAGCCGTTCCACCGCCCACGCGGTGCGTGCGGCCGGGTCGCCGTGCAGGGCGGCCGGCGCGAAGCTGTCGCAGAGCGCGTCATAGGCAGGGTGCACCGCCACCAGCTGGCCGAAGATGTGGGTGGTGAGTTCGCTGATCACCAGCCCGTGGCTGGCCAGCATCGCGATCAGGTCGTCGCAGTACTGCTGGCTGTGCGCGGCCTGTTCCACATCGAACAGACGTTCGTCCCACGCCGGAATCTGCAGGGCCTTGAAGCCCTGGCCGGCGGCCCACGCGGCGATGGAAGGCAGGTCATTGAAGGGAGCCTGATCGGCGCTGAACTGGGCCAGATGCAGGCTGGGGCCTTTAAGGGTACGCATGAAGGTGTTGCCTTATTATTTGTCGAACGACAAAGAATAGGCCGCAGATTCGTTCCGGTCAACGCCCGGTTTGGATAGAATCGCCGCACCGCTTCAATCCGTAGTGATGCTCATGGCCGGCCGCCCCCGCGAATTCGACAAGGACCACGCCCTCAAGCAGGCGATGCTGCTGTTCTGGGAGCGCGGGTATGAGGGCACCTCGATGTCGGCGCTGGTGGAGGCGCTGGGCATCGCCTCGGCGCGTATCTATGCGGCCTTCGGCAGCAAGGAGCAGTTGTTCCGCGAGGCGGTGGCGCTTTACGAAGCGGGCGATGGCTGCTTTGCCGACCGGGCACTGCGCGAGCAGGCGGTGCGCCCGGCGATCGAGCGCATGCTGCACGATGCCGTGCTGACCTACACGCGGCGCGGCCGCGCGCAGGGCTGCCTGGTGGTGTCGGCGGCCACCAGCACCGCACCCGAGAACGAGGCGGTGATGGACTGGCTGGCCGAGCACCGCCGCCAGCGCACCGCGCAGATCATCACGCGCCTGCGGCAGGCGGCCAGCGCCGGCGAACTGCCCGACGGCAGCGACGTACAGGCGCTGGGTGACTACTACGCCACCGTACTGCACGGCATTTCCACCCAGGCACGCGATGGCGCCAGCCGCGCGCGCCTGCTGGCCGCCGTGAGCGTGGCGATGCAGGCGTTGCCGGTGCGGCCAACGGCCTGATGAACCCGGCGCGGCTCAGCGCCGCGCCGCCGCGCCGTCGCCGCGGGCCACCGCCTCCACTTCCTGCAGGCTGGCGCACGCGGTGTCACCCGGCGTGGACATGGCCAGTGCGCCATGCGCCGCGCCCAGGTCCACGGCGGCCTGTTCGCCCTTGCCGCTGAGCAGGGCGTGGACCACGCCGGCCACGAATGCATCGCCGCCGCCCACCCGGTCCAACAGGTCCACCTCGCGCGTGCGCGAGAGGAACAGCCGCTCGCGGGTGCGCAGCGCACCGGCCCAGCCGTGGCGCGCGGCCGTGGCGGCATCGCGCAGGGTGAACGCCACCGCCTGCAGATTCGGGAAGCGCGTCAGCGCCCGCAGCGCGGCGGCATCGGCCGGGCCCACGTCCATCGGTGTGGTCCGCTTGCCCAGGTCGTCCAGGTCCATGCCCAGGCACGCGGCAAAGGAATACTCGTCGCCCACCAGCAGGTCGCACTCGGCGGCGATCGCGCAGTTGGCATGGCGCGCCGCGTCCGGATCGGGATGGCTTTCCCACAGGCTGGCGCGGTAGTTGAGGTCGTAGGACACTGCTACCCCGTGCCGGCGCGCGGCCCGCACGGCGTTGATCGCGGTCTGCGCGCTGTGTTCGGAGAGGGCCGCGAAGATGCCGCCGGTATGCAGCCAACGTGCGCCATCGCGACCGAACACCGTCTCCCAGTCGATCTCGTGCGGCTGCAGCTGCGCGGCAGCCGAACCCGCGCGGTCGGATACCCCCAGCGGCGCGCGCACGCCGAAGCCGCGTTCGGTGAAGTTGAGCCCCATGCGTGTGTTGCGGCCGATGCCGTCGTAATCGCGCCAGAGGATCTGGCTGGCATCCACGCCACCGGCCTGGATCAACTGCCGGGCCAATTCGCCCAGCGCGTTGCGCGGCAGCGCGGTCAACACCGCGCTGCGGTGTCCGAACGTGCTGCACAGGCCGCGCGCCACGTTGTACTCGCCGCCGCCTTCCCACACGCTGAACTGGCGCGCGTTGCGCACGCGGCCTTCGCCCGGATCGAAGCGCAGCATCACCTCGCCCAGTGCCAGGGCATCCCAGCGCTGGCCGGTCGATGCCGCCACCGCGAACTGCTGCGCGCTCATCGTGCCTTGCACCCGAGCAGGCCCAGGTCGATGCCGGCAGCCATGCGCCGGTAGCCCTCGTCGTTGGGGTGCAGGTGATCGCGGGTGATGTCCTCGGGCAGGTTCTCCGGGGTGGACGGATCGCGCAGGACCGCATCGAAGTCGATCAGCGCGTCGTAGCCGCTGCGGCCGCCGCGCATCCAGGTGTTGAGCGTGGTGCGGGTCGCCGCCGACAGCGGTTCGTAGCGGTCCGAGCCGCCGAACGGGGTGATGGTGGCGGCGATCGCGCCGATGCCGTTGCCGTGCAGGCGCTCGGCGATCTGGCGGTAGCCCAGCACCATGTCCTCGGCGTTGCGGCCGGCCTTGGGCGGGGTGCCGCCATCGTGGCGGATGTCGTTGATGCCTTCGAACACGATCACCTTGCTCACGTTGGGCAGGGCGATCACATCGCGGTCCAGCCGCGCCAGCGAGCTGTGGCTGCGGCCGTGGTCCATGACCTTGTTGCCGCTGATGCCGGCGTTGACCACCACCACCTGGTCCGGGCAGGCCTGCTGCAGGCGGGTGGCCAGCAGTGCCGGCCAGTCGCCGTTGCTGCCGCGCGTGGCGGTGGCGCCTTCGGTGATCGAATCGCCCAGGGCGACCACCACCACCGGCCTGGTGGCGCGCTCGGCCAGCACGGCCGATACGACGTTCTGCCGGTAGGCGAGTTTGACCTTGTCGCCCACCTCGGCCTGGCGGCCGTCGGCGATGCGCAGCGCGGTGCGCCGCACCGCAGGCCGGGTCGGCTCGGGGAAGTACACGGTCAGCGATACATCGGCCAATGCCGGCACCGTCATCGCGACCGGGTCGCTGAGCAGGGCGGCGCCGACCGGCACCACCACCGCGTTGCGACCATTGAAGGTGACCAGCTTGGCCGGTGTGGCCGTGCCGGTGCGGTGAGCGGTGACGCCGCCGATGGTCAGCGGCGCATCGCCCAGTTCGTTGCTGATGCGGAAGCGCAGCGCCGTGGCGGAACTGGCCAGGCGCATGTCCTGGCGTACCGTCTGGTTGGCGAACTGTACGGGTGCGTCGGGCGTACCGTCCTTGCGGTCGGGTGCCGGTGAGGCGGTCCACGCCGGCACCCAGACCTGGGCATGGGCGGGCAGCGCAGCGGCGCTGGTGGCAAGTGCAATCGACAATGCAGTGATCCAGCGCAGCATGGCAGCCCTCCCAGGCGGTCAGCGGAACGTGTCTATCAGGAGAAGTAGGTGCCGCCGTTGACGTCGACGTTGGCGCCGGTGATGAAGCCGGCGGCGTCCGAGGCCAGGTACACGGCGGT
Source organism: Stenotrophomonas sp. NPDC077421 (assembly GCF_049545505.1). Lineage (NCBI taxonomy): Bacteria > Pseudomonadati > Pseudomonadota > Gammaproteobacteria > Lysobacterales > Lysobacteraceae > Stenotrophomonas > Stenotrophomonas sp. NPDC077421. The sequence continues at coordinate 94,781 of NZ_JBMWDP010000008.1, forward strand.
ATCGGCCGCTTCCTGCGGGCGACCCTGGCGGCGCAGCGGGGTGTTGCCGGCCACGGCGGTACGCACTTCCGGCTTGGTGAATTCATCGTGGAAGCGGGTGGCGATCATGCCGCAGCACAGCGCGTTGACGCGGATGCCGCGCGGGCCGAGTTCCTTGGCCATCGCACGGGTGAAGGTCATCACTGCCGCCTTGGCCGTGGCGTAGATCGACGCACCCGGGCCACCGCCATCACGGCCGGCCTGCGACGCGAAGTTCACGATCGCGCCGCCCTCGGGCATGTGCGGCACCACCGCGTGGGTGGTGAGGAAGACCGAGCTCATGTTGAGGTCCATCACCTTGTGGAAGAACGCTTCGTCGATCTCGGCCAGCGGGCGGCGCTGCACCATGCCGCCGGCAACGTTGACCAGCACGTCGATGCGCTCGCCGAACGCGGCCTGGGTGGCCGCGACCATGCCGGCAACGGCGGCGGCGTCGGTAACGTCGGCGCGGTGCACGATCGCGGTGCCGCCCGCGGCCTGGATCTGCGCCAGGGTGTCCTGCGCGCTGGCTTCGTCGTTGGCGTAGTTGATGCAGACCTTGGCGCCGGCAGCGGCCAGCTTGAGCGAGATCTCGCGGCCGATGTCACGGCCGCCACCGGTGACGATGGCCACCTTGTCGTTGAATTGGGACATGGAAATACTCCGGTAGTGCGTTGGGGGAAAGGGAACGAAGGCTCAGCGCGGGGTGGTCGGGCCGTCGAGTTTTTCGACGCGGCCGGTGACCAGCCACAGCGCCAGCAGCGAGGCCGGCACGAGCGCCGCCACCAGGATGAAAATGGGGGCATAGGACTGGTGGGTCATGGCCGGTACCAGCCAGGTGGTGATCAGCGTGCCGGCCACCGCGGCCATGCCGCCCAGGCCGGCCACCGAGCCGACGGATTTGCCGCTGAAGATGTCGCCGGGCAGGGTCTGGATGTTGCCGATGGCGATCTGGAAGCCGAACAGCACGAAGGCGATGGTGATGACGGCCCACACCGGGTCGGTGGCGAGCACGGCGCCGAGAAGCGCCGGGGCCATGATCGCGCCCCCCAGGGTGATGACCACTTTGCGCGCCTTGTCCACGCTCCAGCCGGCGCCGATCAGGCGGCCGGACAACCAGCCGCCACCCAGGCTGCCGATCATCGCGCCCACATAGGGCACCCAGGCGAAGATGCCGATCTGCTTGATGTCGAAGCCGAAGGTGTCGGCCAGGTAGATCGGCAGCCACGATACGAACAGCCACCAGATCGGGTCCAGGAAGAACCGCGAGATCAGGATGCCCCAGGTCTGCCGATGGCCCAGCAGCTGGCGCACGTTGGGCACGTACTCCGCCTTGGGCACGGCCGGCGTTTCGGTGGGGGCATCCAGGATCAGCGCACGCTCGGCCGCGCTCACCCACGGGTGCTTGTCGGGGCCGGCGCGGTAGATGATCAGCCAGGGCAGCAGCCACACAAAGCCGATCGCGCCGATCAGGATGAAGGTGCCGCGCCAGCCCAGCCACAGGAACAGCACGGCAATCAGCGGTGCCGACACGATTGCGCCGATCGACGCGCCGGCATTGAACACGCCCTGCGCCAGCGCCCGCTCACGTGCCGGGAACCACTCTGCGTTGGCTTTCACCGCACCCGGCCATGCGCCGGCTTCGCTGATGCCGAGCAGGGCGCGGACCAGGCTGAAGGACAGGATCGAATGGGTGACCGAATGCAGGGCGATGGAGATCGACCACACCGCGATCGACAGGGCGAAGCCCAGCCGGGTACCTATGATGTCGAACAGCCGCCCGAACACGAACTGCCCGGCCGCGTAGAACAGCATGAACACGGTGACCAGCAGCGCGTAGTCTTCCTTGGTCGCGCCGACGTCCTTGGATATCTGCGGCCACATCACGGCCAGGGCATTGCGGTCGATGTAGTTGATCACCGTGGCCACGGCGATCAAACCCACGATCAGCCAGCGGACGTAGGTACGGGCCTGCGTGGTGACCTTCATTTGCTGTCCTTGCCGGTAGCGGTGCCGGTGTCGAAGCGCTTCCAGCCGCCCTCCCAGCGCCAGCGCTGTCCGTCGCCGCTGACCTCATGGCTGCCGGCCTTGCCCGGTTCGTCGGCGATGCCCAGCGCGATGCGCTGGCCGCCGGCCAGGTCGAGCACCAGCACGTCGGCATCCTTGCCGCGGTAGTGGGCGATACGGTCGATGCGGCTGTTGGCGCCGCGCACGGTTTCGGCGGTGCCGTCGTACCTGCCGTGCGGTTCCAGCACGCCGTAGAAGGTGGTGGCGGCCTGGCCGTCCACGCGCTGCAGCAGCATCGGTTCGCGGCGCAGGTTGAACGCGGGGTCGTTGGCGCCGCTCTCGCCGATCAGCGCACGCGAGGGCGCGGTGCTGGCGAAGCGGTAGGTGTAGAAGCGGCCGCCAAGCAGCCAGGTGAGGCTGCGCGCCTCGCTCGTGGGCTCGCTGGCCGCATCGATCCACACATGCTGGTAACCGTTGGCCTTGCCCAGCACCGGCCGCGCCGTCACTGCGGACTGGGTCTTGAACCCGACCTCCATGATGTGGCCATTGAAATGCAGCGGCAGGTCGTAGCGTGCCGCCTTGCTGCCGGTGACACGCAGCAGGTCCAGCACCACCGGTTCGCCCAGTGCCGGGTGCGACAGCAGCGCTTGTGTGCGGGTGAAGGCGACGCCGTCGTAGGCACCCACCATGCGCGCCGAGGCGATCTGCGTATCGTGGCCGGTGGCGAACAGCAGCGGCGTCGGTGCCAGCGCCTGGCCCTTCTTCCAGTCGCCGCCGAAATGGCTCTGCTCGTTCACCACCAGCGTGTTGTGGGCGATGGTCTGGCGTGCCCAACTGGTGTTCTCCGGCAGGTAGATGCCGCCGGACTTGGCCTCGATGTTGAGGAAGCGCGCCGCGCCGTAATCGGTGACCACGCGCTGGCCGTTGTCGTAGAACAGCCAGTTGAGCTTGTCGAAGTGGCCGTGGCCCATGCCCTGCTTGGTGTTCTTCATCACCAGCGCCTGGCCATCGGCACCGCCCATGCGCAGGATCGCCAGCGCGCCTTCAGTACCCTCCGGTCCGTCGCGCAGCAGGGTGGGGACGAAGTCGAACGGCGTGGCCTTGTCCTGCGCCAGCGCCTGGGCCACCTGCAGGCCCTCGGGCGAGAGCAGTACGCGCTTCTGTGCCTTGGCCACCGAGAGCAGGCGCGCATCGGCGGTCTGCGCGTAGGCGATGTCGATGCCGGCCACCAGTTCCTCGGTGTCCAGGCCCTTGTCCAGGATGGCGTCGTTGATCGGGAAGAAGTAGCCGCCGTAGCTGGTCTGCACCAGTGCATCCACCGCCTTCAGCAGCACCCCGTCGCGCCGTTTGAAAATGTCCTGCTGCGGGGCGTTGCGCTCGATGGCGTTGGCGAACAGGATGAACGGTGCGAGCGCATAGCGCTGGTAGTAGGGGCCTTCTTCGTAATAGCCGTCCGGCGAGAACAGCTGGTCCACCTGTTTGAGGAAACCGGCGCTGCCATCGCGCCGGCTGCCCTTCAGCGCCTTGTCCACGTAGGTGGGGTCGCGCAGCACGTAGCCGGTCATGCCCACCGCGGCCACCGCCCAGGTGGCGTGGTTGTGGATCTTGTCGAAGTTCTCCGGCGTACCGCTCAGGAAGTCGGCCATCGGGCGGAACACGTTGTTGTCGATGGTGGCGCGGTCGGCAGCGCTGAGGGTGTCGCGGATCGCGTCGTAGCCCTGCACCGCGCTGACCAGCCACACCGAATCGTTGAGGGTCTGCCAGAACAGCCGGCCGGGAATCTGCCCGCGTCCCTGCGGATGCGCGCCCAGACCGGGATAGAGCTTGGCGTAGCCCAGCAGCAGGTCGCGCGCGTAGTCGGCATAGGCGGTGTCGCCGGTCAACCGGTACAGCGCGCCGGCGGCCTGGATGGCCTGGTAGTTGCGCTTGTGCTGTTCATGGGTGTAACCGCCACCCTTGTCCTTCGGGACGGGCACATCGATGCCTGCCTTCATCATCGCGCGCACGCGCTGTTCGGCGCGCTGCTGTTCCCGTGCGAACAGGGGCGCGCGCGCGCCGTCCTGGCGCATCTGCGTCCATTGCGCGGGCGTCACCAGCACCGGGGCGGTCGCATCGGCGGCTGCCTGCTGGGTACGGGCGGGTGCGGCGTGCGCGCTGGGCAGCACGGCCGGACCGAGGGAAGCGGCCAGCAGCAGCAACAGGGGCGTGGAACGCATCATGGCAGGGTCTCGGCTGGGGTATCGGACTGCATCGCCGCGGTCGCGGTGAGCACGTTGTCGCGGGTGCGCAGACGCGGCTCGCCGACGCGGTGGCTGAAGCGCACCCGGCCGCTGTGCGCGAAGTGGTTGTCCACCAGCGTGGCCTGCTGCACGCCATGCAGGCGCAGGCTGGTGTCGTCGGCCACGCCCACGGCCTGCAGCTGGTTGCCCTGCACACGCAGGGAGGGGCCGAAGGTGCTCTCGTCGGTGCCGCCGCGATACAGGTCCAGCAGCGGCCCGCCGATGCGGGTGAAGCGCGAATCGACGATGTCCACCTGTTCGGCGTTGTACGTGCCCAGGTCATCGGTTTCGGCGGCGGCGGCGATCACGCTGCCGCTGATGTCGTCCACCGTGGTGTTGCTGATGCCGATGCGCGCGGCGAGGCTGCCTTTGCCGGCATTGACCACATCGAACGCCTTGTTGGCGGTGAGCCCGTGGACGCGGCTGTCCTCGATCAGCAGGGTGTAGTTGAACGCCTGGCTGCCCGGGGCGATGCGGACCACCGCATTGCCGGCGGTGTCCGGGGCGAGTGCGCCGTCGATGTCCAGTCGCGACAGCTTCAGCGAGCCACCCGCACGGATCTCGAACAGGGAGGGGCGGGTGAACTGCAGGCGCGCCTGGCCGCGCGCCGGTCCAATCACGCTCAGCGGGTGGTTCACGCCCAGCACCTGGTCCACCCGGTACTGGCCGCGCTGCAGCTGCAGGCGGTCGCCCGGTGCGCTGGCCGCGATGGCGCGGGTGAGGGTGTCCTCGCCCGGCGCCACCTGGCGCAGGCTGCCGCTGCCCAGTGCGGTGGTGTCCAGCGCCTTCGGGTACCACGCCACCCCGACCTGGTCGCGGGCGATCGGTGCCAGGTCGCGCGGTGCACCGGCAGCGATGGGGTCCACCGGGTACTGCAGGCCGTTGGGCGCGCGCTGCAGGGTCACGTTGGCCGCGCTCACCCCGCCCGGGAAGCCGTCCGAAACGGCGGGGCTCTGCACGTTGGCGCTGAAGGCGATGCCCGACAGGTCGCCCTGGCTGCGCAGCAGGGTCTGCTTGCCGTCTCCGATGAACAGGTTGGCCGTCATGCGGCTGTTGACCGGCATCGCGTTGCGCTCGTCATCCAGCCCGGCACCCAGGAACAGCTGGCGCACGTTGATGAAACTGTTGCGCTCGATCACCGCATCGGCCACCTGCTCGTAGCGGTTCAGCGGCGCGTCGCGGGTGCCGGCCATCACCGCCAGCGCGGCGGCGAAGTTGTCGCCGGCCACGTTCTCGACATAGTTGTCGCGCACGACCTGGCCGCGGTTGATCACCCGCACGCCACCGGTGTGCGGCTTGTTGTTGCCCAGGAACACATTGCGTTCCACCACGTTGCCGTGGCCGTGGCGCAGCACCAGCGAGCCGCGCGATTCGAAGAACACGTTGCCGCGGTACAGGTTGCCGCCGGACTTGTTGGAGACGATCTCCACCTCGCCGTCGCAGTGTTCGAACCAGTTGTTCTCCACCACCGTGTGCGACTCGGACTGCGAATCGTGGCTGGTGCCCACGCGCAGGGTTTCCCCGCCGTTGCTGCCCAGGTTGGGGCGCGGGCCAAACCAGTTGTGGTCGATGCGGTGGCGGTTGTCGAGCCCGCTGGTGGCGTTGCGCACCACCACCAGGGTGGTGCCGGCATTGGTCTTGCCCACCAGCTGATTGTGGTCGAAGCGGTTGTGCTGGCCGTACATCCCCACCCAGTTGTCCGACTGCTGGCGGTCCGGCTTGTTGTAGCGGTCGATCACCACGCCGGTCACCCGGCTGTGGTTGGCCCACTCCTTCGACGAGGCGCGGAAGGAGACCACCTCGCCGCCCGGCGCCCAGCCATCGCGGAACACCAGGTTGGACACCTCCAGGTACGCGCCGGCAAGCCGGAGCTGCGACTGGCCGCTGAGGATCACCTGGCCCGGCGTCTGTGCCGTCAATCTAATTGGTTGACCAATTTTGCCGGTTCCGCGCAGCAGCAGGTCAATATCACGCCAGACGCCGTTGGCCAGGATCACGGTATCACCCGGCTGCAGCCGGCCGGCCACCTGCGCATAGCCGGCGGCGTCGTGGACCAGATGATCTGCCCCGACCGCTGGCAGGGCGCCGAGCAGCAGGCCTGCGGCCAGTGCCGCCGCAAGCGGGCGCAGCGCCCGTGGCGCATGCGAATGGTGCAAAGTCACAGGCTTACCCTCCCAGATCAACCGTGGCGTCCAACGCGAGTCCGGATCGTAACAGGTCGTGCGCGGCGTTCGTCAACCACAATCGCATACCACTTTAGGTGCATGTGGTTGGCCTGTTGCGCATATTCCTGCTGCATCCGCACATTAAATACCGCCAAAGTGGTCTGGGTGGATCACAGGGGTAGACTTTAGTACCAATTCATTGACATTGGTCCAGCAACCGTGAATTGTCCGGATCGAATCCGTGTAGTCGGACGATCCATCCTGGGAGGGAGATCACGATGTTGCATGACCGCCGTACGGCCTCGCCACGAGGCCTTCGCCACACCGCGCTGCATGGCGCACTGCTTTACGCCCTGTGCGCCACCGCGGCCCTGCCGCTGGCTCACGCACAGGATGCCGATGCCCCGGCGACCCCGCCGGCGCAGGCCACCACCCTGGACCAGGTCCAGGTGACCGGTATCCGCGGCACGATCCAGACCTCGATCGACAAGAAGCGCGAGGAGACCGTGGTCTCCGATGTGCTGGCGGCCGAGGACATCGGCGACCTGCCCGCGCTGTCGATCGGTGAGGCCATCGAAACCATCACCGGCGCCTCCACGCACCGCGAGAAGGGCGGCGCGTCGGAAATTTCGATCCGCGGTCTGGGGCCGTTCCTCGGCTCGTCCACCTTCAATGGCCGCGAGGCGACCAACGGCAGCGGCGACCGCTCGGTGAACTTCAACCAGTTCCCGTCCGAACTGATCAACACCGTGGCCATCTACAAGACCCAGCGCGCCGACTTCGTCGAAGGCGGCGTGGCCGGTACGGTCAACATGGAAACGGTCAAACCGCTGGAGTACGGCAAGCGCACCTTCCAGGTGGATGGCCGCGGCACGTGGCAGGAGTACGACGATCGGCTCAAGGACAAGGACGGTGTGGGCTGGCGCGGCACGGCCAGCTACATCGACCAGTTCGACATGGGCGCGGCCGGCAAGCTCGGCGTGTCCATCGGCGTGCAGGCGCTGGAAGGCAGCAACCCGGAAGAAATGTTCTCCAGCAGCTCCACCTGGGTGGCCTGCGACGGCCGCGAAGTGGTGGGCGCCACCCGCAACTGCACCCAGGTCAACGGCAACCAGGTGGCCAACGGCGTGCCGTACTACCTGGTGCCCGGCAGCCGCATCTACCGCCAGTTCATCGAGCACGACAAGCGCGACTCGCAGTTCGCCGCGCTGCAGTGGCGGCCCAACGATGCGGTCGAGGTGAACCTGGACTACCAGTTCTCCAAGCGCGACTACACCGAAGACCGCTCGGACCTGTCGCTGTCCTCGATGATGCGCAACCTCAACAACCGCGTGGTCAGTGACGACGGCGCGCTGCTGCACCACACCGGCAGCACCACGGTCGATTCCACCGGCAACTTCCTGGAGCGCAAAGAGGAGTACACCGGCGGCGGCCTCAACGTGATCTTCCGGCCGACCCCGGCGTGGACGCTCTCCACCGACCTGTCCTACTCCAACACGCGCCGCGACCAGATCGAACGCTCCACCCGCCTGCGCGCCGGCCGCACCGACGTCAACGGCAGACCGGTGGGCGGCATCAAGAACACCCGCTACGTCGACTACACCTACGACTACAGCGGTGATGTGCCGAGCATCATCCTGGACCCGGCATTCGATGTGAACAACCCGGACAACTTCACCGACTCGGCCCTGGTGCGCCGCCGCCAGCAGCATCGCGAACACACCATCCGCGCCGGCCGCTTCGATGCCGCGTTCACTCCGGAAAGCGGCTTCTTCACCGCGATCAAGGGTGGCCTGCGCCGCTCCGAGGCGACCTACACCGACTACACCGACACGGTGGACGTGACCACCACCAACGTCGCCGCGATCCGCGCCGCGAACCTCGCCTGCCGCCAGGACTTCCCGCAGGACGACTTCCTGGCCAATGCCAGCGGCAACACCATCGACCGCTGGGCCAGCTTCGACAGCCGCTGCCTGTTCAAGGCCTTCACCGGCCAGGACGACACCGGCCTGAGCGAAGACCTGCGCAACCCGGCCAACAACGATGTGACCGAGAAAACCAGCGCGCTGTACCTGATGGGCGACTACAGCGCCGAGTGGTTCGGCCTGCCGGTCACCGGCAACATCGGCGTGCGCGGGGTGCGTACCGAGGTGCGTTCGGTGGGACTACGCAGCGGCCTGGACGTGGTCAACAACCCCGATGGCACCGTGACCCTGCAGCCCACCGGCGATTTCACCTCGCAGGTGCTCAAGTCCAGCAATACCGAGTGGCTGCCCAGCTTCAATGCCGCCTTCGAACTGCACCCGGACCTGCTGCTGCGCGTGGGTGCCTACCGGGCGATGTCGCGCCCGGACCTGGCCGCCGAAGGCTTCGGCCGCACGTTCAACCTGGGCGAGGTGGATGCCGAGTTCAGCAGCGTCGCCGACGCGCTGCGCAGCATCACCGCCACCGGCAACCCGCGCGCCACGCCGCTGATGTCGTGGAATGCCGACGTGTCGCTGGAGTGGTACGCCAACGCGGACACGATGGTGTCCACGGCGCTGTACTACAAGCAGTTCAACGGCGGCTCCATGCCGGTGATCGTTGATGAGACCTTCGACATCGACGGCCAGCGCGTGACCGTGCCGGTGGAACAGCTGGCCACCAGCGACCAGAAGAGCGATCTGTTCGGCGTGGAGTTCACCGCCTCGCACAGCTTCTCCTACCTGCCGGGCATCTTCTCCGGGCTGGGTGTGAAGGCCAGCTACAACTACGCCGATTCCAACTTCAGGACCGAAGACCTGCGCCTGGGCGAGTCCACCAACCCCGCCACCGGCGTGGTCACCCCGGGCATCGTCGAGCCGGCCAACATCTTCGGCCTGTCCAGGCATGTGGCATCGGCGCAGGTTTACTGGGGTCTGGGCAAGCTGGATCTGCAGGCGATCTACAAGTACCGCTCGGACTATTACCAGCAGTTCGTCGGCGACCCGTCGCAGAACCGCTACGTGCGGGACAATGGCGCGCTGGACTTCCGCGCCACCTACAAGGTGAACAAGCACCTGTCGGTATCGCTGTCGGCCAGCAACCTCACCGACGAGCCGCGGGTGTCGGATATGCCCATCCTCGGCAGCTTCCGCGAGTACACCACCTACGGGCGGCGCTATTATCTGGGGGTGCGCTACCGCTTCTGAGGTCAGTGGCGCGGTTCCAGGACCGCGCCGCTCTCTGAGGGCGCGGCCCGCGTGTCGGTCCCCAGCCACCTGTCAGCCAGGCCTTTGATGATGTCCGAACCCCGTCTGTACCAGTCCATTGCCGCCGAAATCGTCGCGCTGATCGAGAAAGGCGAATTCCCGCCGGGCTCGCGCCTGCCGGGTGAACGCGACCTGGCCGAACGCCTGGGCGTCAGCCGGGTGACGGTGCGCGAGGCGGAAATCGCGCTGGAAGCGCAGGGGCTGATCACCATCAAGACCGGCTCGGGCGTCTATGTGAAGGCCCGTCCGTCGCAGGCACCGGGCGCATTGCCGGATGTCTCGGCCTTCGACCTCACCGCCGCCCGCGCGGTGATCGAGGCCGAAGCGGCGGCGATGGCGGCCAGCCGCATCACCGATGAGGAACTGCAGGATCTGGCCGGCCTGATCGCCGCGATGGTCGACCCGGCTTCGGGCGAGGCCGCCGCCAGCGAGGCCGACCGGCAGTTCCACCTGTCCATCGCCCGCATCGCCGGCAACCCGGTGGTGGAGCATTGCGTGCAGTTGATCTGGCGGATGCGCAACGAGCTGCCGCGCGTCAAGCAGGTCTATGCCAACGTCTGCCACAACGACGACGACACCCGCGACGAAGAACACACCGCCATTCTCGACGCCCTGCGCCAGCGCGACCCGGCTGCGGCCCGGCTGGCCATGCGCAACCACTTCCAGCGGCTGTTCGAGTCGATGCTGGAAGCCACCGAGAACGAGGCGCTCGCCGAGATCCGGCGGCGTACCCAGCAGGATCGCGAACGCTTCATGGCCGCCACCGGGCTGTAGGCCCGGCGTCGGGCCGAGGGTCTACTCGCCCTGGTACTGCTTTTCCTCGACCAGCTGCGAGCCGGCGATGCGGTTGATCTCGTTCTTCACTTTGACGCGTTCACCATTGGTGCCGTAAACACCGCGCGCGAGCTGGATGAACACCGCATCGAAGTCCTGGGCCGCTTCCTTGTCGCGGAGCTGGTCCTGGATGTCCCACATGCGGGCATTGATCACTTTCAGCGCCGACTTCAGCGCCTCCAGGCCCGGCTGCGCGGCCAGCAGTTCCTGCCACAGCGGCAACAGCCCCTCCAGTTCCAGGCGCACGTTGGCGTTCTTGGCCGCATCGGTGATGCGCTCGGCCTTGATTTCCAGGATGGTGATCTTGTCGATCAGCTCGCCAATCGATACCGGGGTCAGGATCGCGTCCACGTGATTACTCGCAGCAGGTCGGAGCAGCCATGATACCGCGCGCCCCTCGCGCCATCCCGAAACGCAGGATTTACAGCGATTTTGCGCCGATCCGGCCGGTGCGCCATAGCGGCTTTACGGCCGCCCCGGGAACACTGCACGCCTCGACGGCGCCGCCGTCCCTGGAGTGGAAACGTGGTGGTTGAACAAGTGAAAGGGCGCCTGGTGCGCCGCTGCAGCGGCCTGCTGGTGGGCCTGGCGATGAGTGGTGCGGCGGCGGCCGCAGTGGAGGGCAACGCCAGCCTGACCTCCGATTACGTCTGGCGCGGCAGTTCGCAGAGCGATGGCGATCCGGCGGCGCAGGCCGGCGTGAAGCTGACCAGTTCGCGCGGCTGGTATGCCTCGGCCTGGGGCTCGGGCGTGTCGTTCCAGCCCGACAACGGTGCACGCAGCGAATTCGATCTGGTGGCCGGGTGGAGCGGTGCCGTGGCCAACGACTGGGCGGTGGACGTCAACCTGACCCGCTACCTGTACCCGTCTGCCAACGTGGACCTGGACTGGACCGAGCTCAACGGCACGCTGACCTGGCAGCAGCGCTACTGGCTGCAGGTGGGCGTATCGGACAACGCATTGGCCGGCGGCCACGGGGGCATGTATGCCCAGCTCGGCGCACGCCTGCCGCTGGGCGAGGCGTGGCGGCTTGAAGGTGCCATCGGCCACTATTGGCTCGACAGCGCACAGAGCGATGACTACCTGCATGGCCAGCTCAGCGCCGTCTGGCGCGTCCACGGCCCGTGGGAGCTGCGCCTGACCGCGCACGACACCGACCGCGCCGCCCAACGCCTGTTCCCCGGCAACGCCGGCTCCCGCGTCGAGTTCGCGCTGCAGACCACCTTCTGACACCAACAGGCAGCGCCGACCGTGGGTCGGCTGCTGCCCTCGGGTGCTACCCGCGCCCGCGGGCCATCGCCCATACCGCCATCGCCATCGCCGCCACACCGGCGCCGGTCACGCACACGCCGGTCCACCCGTATGCGCCGTATACCTGCGCCGACACCAGCGAGCCCACCGAACCGCCGATGAAGTACCCGGTCATGTAGCCCGCGTTGAGCCGGTTGCGCGCCTCCGGGCGCAACGCGAACACCACGTTCTGGTTGCTCACGTGCAGCAGCTGCGCCGCCAGGTCCAGCAGCAGCACGCCCACCACCAGCGCCACCAGCGACTGCGTCGAGAAGCCCAGCGGCAGCCACGACGCGGCCAGCAGCACCAGCGCCAGCGTCGTCGCCAGGGCCGCCTTGCCACGGTCGGCCATCCGGCCTGCCACGCCTGCCGCCAACGTACCTGCCGCGCCCACCAGGCCGAACAGCCCGATCGTCGCATCGCTGTAGTGGTACGGCGCACCCGCCAGCAGGAAGGCCAGTGGTGTCCAGAACATCGCGAACATCGCAAAGCTCAGCGCGCCGAGCAGTGTGCGCAGGCGGAACACCGGCTCCTCCACGAACAGCGTGCCGATCGAGCGCAGCAGCGCGCCATAGCCCAGGCCCGCGTGCTGATGGAAGCGCGGCAGCACGCGATACAGCACCCACGTGGTGAGCACCAGCGTGCCCGCCGCCATCCAGTACACCCAGCGCCAGTCGCCCAGCGACGACAGTGCGCCGGCCACCGTGCGTGCCAGCAGGATGCCCAGCAGCAGCCCGCTCATCACCGTGCCCACCACCCGGCCACGCTCTTCCGGCCGCGCCAGCGTTGCCGCGAACGGGACCAGCACCTGCGCCACCACCGAGAACAGGCCGGTGATCGCCGTACCCACCACCAGCCAGACAAACGTATGGCTCACTGCGCTCACCACCAGCCCGGCCGCCGACAACAGCGACATCACCACGATCAACCGCCGCCGCTCGAACATGTCGCCCAGCGGCACCAGCAGCACCACGCCCAGGCCATAGCTCAACTGCGCGGCCGTCACCAGCATCCCGGCGCGCCCGAACGACACCCCGAACTCACTGGCGATGGTGTGCAGCAGTGGCTGGGCGTAGTAGTTGCTGGCCACCGCCACGCCCGTGGCAAAGGCCATCAGCAGCACCTGCCAGCGGCTCAGGGGGGTGTGGACATCGGCGGTCATGCGGCTTCCAGACTTCAGGGGGACGCCAGTGTCCGCCTCCCTGCGTGATGATGGAAATGAATAGTTATCATCCAACGCATCTGAAAATGAGATGGGTGGTGGAGATGCCGGCGTGAACCTCAAACAGCTCGAATTCTGCGTGGCCCTGGCCGAAGAGCGCAGCTTCACCCGGGCCGCCGCGCGTTGCCATGTGGTGCAGTCCGCCCTCAGCCACCAGATCGCGCACCTCGAAGAAGAGCTGCAGGCGACCCTGTTCGAACGCCTGCCGCGCCAGGTACGGGTCACCCCGGCCGGTGAGGTCCTGCTCACTCACGCGCGCCAGGTGCTCGACGCGCTGCGCCATTTGCGCGAAGACGTCGCGGCCGTGGCGGGCCAGGTGCGCGGCACGCTCACCATCGGCCAGATCACCTCGCTCACCGCCGTGGACCTGGTCGCCTGCCTCGCGGCCTTCCACACGCGCTACCCGCAGGTGGAATTCCGTCTGCGCATGGACAGGAGCGAAGTGCTGATGGACGACGTACGCGAGCGTCGCGTGGATGTCGCCCTGGTCGGCCTGTCGCCGGGCACCGCCATCGACGGCGCCTGCCATCGCCTGCTGGCCGAGGAATCGATGGTGGCCGTGCTGCCGCCCGCGCACCCGCTGGCCAACCGCAGACGGCTGTCGCTGGCCGCGCTGGCCGAGCTGCCGCTGGTGGATTTCCAGTACGGCAGCGGCGCGCGCCGGCAGACCGACGAAGCCTTTGCCGCGGCCGGGTTGCCACACCGGGTGCCGTTCGAGATCAACCACATGTCGCTGATCGAGCGCTTCGTGCAGCAGGGCCTGGCGGTGGGCATCGTGCCCGCGCAGATCGCCGCCGGCTTTACCGGCGTGGCCTGTGTCGCCATCCAGGATGCGCCGGTGCGGCGCGTGCATGCGGTGTGGTCGAAACTGCCCACACCGGCGGCGCGGGCGTTCATGGACGAACTGCTGCAGCACGTGGCGCCGCAGGCGGAGCCACGTACCGGCGTGGGGCTCAGGCGCCGCGCACGCGCAGGGTCAGGCCCTTGAGGAAGTTGCGCAGCAGCTGGTCGCCGCAGGCACGGTAGTTCTTGTGGTCCGGCTGGCGGAACAGCGCCGACAGCTCCGGCTTGGACACCGGGAAACCGGCCTGCTGGAAGATCTCGTGCATGTCCACGTCCTTCAGCTGGAAGGCCACGCGCAGCTTCTTCAGCACCAGGTTGTTGGTGATGCGCTTTTCCACGGGGCGCAGCGGCTGGCTCTCGTCGCGGCCACGGAAGTGCACGATCAGTCCGTCCAGGAAGTGCGCCAGTGTGCGGTCGTCGCAGGCCACGAAGCCTTCCTCGTCTTCCTTGCGCAGCCACCCGGCCACGTCGGCCTTGTCGACCACGAAGGCCGGATCGGCCAGGGCACAGGTGTCGACGATCATGCCGTCGCTGAGGTCGAGCATGTAGCGGATGCTGCGCAGTACATCGTTGTTGATCATGTGACGTCCAATACCGCCGGCGCGGCTGCGCGGCTGGCCGCCATTTTACCCCCTGCCGGCCTCTGTGCCCGGCGCGACCGGCGTGGCTGTCATCTGGCTGCCATGAAAGTGAAGCACAGTGCCGCCATCGAGCCCGTACAGGCAGTGGAGCAGGCAATGCGCAGGTGGCAGTCGGTGGCGGGTGTGGGGATGCTGTGGCTGGCCGGAACGGCCGCCGCCCAGGTCCCGTATGTGGCAATTGAAGCGCGCGTGGACCCGCAGGAACTGGCGCAGGTGGGGCTCAGCCCGGCTCAGCTGGAGGCTCTGAACCGCCTGCTGCGCGAGGCCGATGCCCGCACCCCGGCGGTGCCGGTGGCTGCGGCGCCGATGGCTGCCGCGGGAGGTCCGGCACCGGGTGCGATGTTCCCCGGCCTGGATGACGGGCCGATCAAGGCCAAGGTCACCGGCCAGGTGGATGGCTGGGCGCCCGGTACCGTGTTCACCCTGGACAACGGCCAGCAGTGGCAGGTGCTCAAGGGCGAGATCACACTCAAGGCCAGTCGCAGCAACCCCGACATCGTGGTGGTACCTGGCATCGCCGGGCGCTGGTTCCTGCAGGTGGATGAAGACCTGCCCAAGGCGCGCGTGTTCCGCATCCGCTGATCGGTGCGAAAATGCAGGGGATTCCCACGGAGTACCCCGATGACCCGTACCGCTCTGATTACCGGCGCCACCTCCGGCTTTGGCGCTGCCACCGTCCATCGCTTCGCCCAGGCCGGTTGGCGCGTCATCGCCACCGGGCGACGTGCCGAACGGCTGCAGCCGCTGGTTGACGCCTATGGTGCCGAGCGCGTACATGCCGCCGTCTTCGACGTGCGCGACACCGCCGCGATGGAGGCCGCGCTGGCCGCCCTGCCGGCGGACTTCGCCGCCATCGACCTGCTGGTCAACAATGCCGGCCTGGCCCAGGGCACCGCTCCGGCACAGAGCGCCTCGCTGGACGACTGGCGCACCATGATCGACACCAATGTCACCGCCCTGGTCACCCTGACCCACCGCCTGCTGCCGCAGCTGGTGGCGCGCAAGGGCGCGATCATCAACATCAGCTCGGTGGCGGGGGTGTATCCGTACCCCGGCGGCAATGCCTACGGCGGCACCAAGGCGTTCGTCAGCCAGTTCTCGCTGGGTCTGCGTTCGGACCTGCACGGCACCGGCGTGCGTGTGACCACCATCGAACCGGGCATGGCCGAAACCGAGTTCACCCTGGTGCGCACCCACGGCAACCAGGCCGCCTCGGACACGCTCTACACCGGGGCAAACCCCATGACCGCCGACGATATCGCCGAGCAGATCCTGTGGGTTGCCAACCTCCCGGCACACCTCAACATCAACCGCCTCGAGGTGATGCCGGTCAGCCAGTCGTTCGCCGGCTTCCAGGTCGCGCGCGACTGAGGATGCCAGGGCACCTGCGCGCTCCTCCGGGAGAGCCGACCAACGGTCGGCTCTACCCGTGGCGGGCTGGCGTCATGCTGCCGTCCACACCGCCAGCTCGTAGCCGTCCGGGTCGCGGAAATGGAAGCGTCGCCCGCCGGGGAAGGCGAATACCGGTTTGCTGATGATGGCGCCGGCCGCTTCCAGGCGCTGCTGGGTGGCTGCCAGATCGTCGGCGTACAGAATCACCAGCGGGCCACCGGGCACCACCGGCTCGCCGGTGGTGAAACCACCGCACAGGCGCCCATCGTTGAACTCGGTGTAGGCCGGGCCGTAGTCGGTGAATGTCCAGCCGAATACGGTGCCGTAAAACGCCTTGCTGCGGGCGATATCGCCGACGTTGAATTCGATGTTGTCGATGCGGCGGTCGTTGCCGTGTGTATTGCTCATGGAGGGTCTCGTGGTGAAGGAAGGTCCAGCATCGTCGGTCGCAGCGTAGCGGTATTGAACAAAACGGCCAGTCAGTCACGCCACCGGGCGCAGAGCGCGGCCGCCCCGATCCCGGTCAGGGCGCGTACCTCCCGGCTCAAGTGCGACTGGTCGGCGTAGCCGCCCTCCAGCGCCAGCATCGCCAGTCCATCGCGTGGTCGCGCGCGTGCCAGGGCCAGCAGCCGCTGCAGGCGCAGGATGCGTTCCAGCATCTTCGGCCCATAGCCGAACTGCGCATGGCACAGACGGCGCAGGCTGCGCGTGCTCAGCTGCAGCGTCGTCGCCAAGGCGGAGAGATCCGTGCCACCGCCCCGCACCTGCGCGAATACCGCCGCCGCCGTTGGATGGGGAGCGCGCGCGCTGCGCGGCAGCAGCGCCAGTTCCCGTGCAAACAGGGGCTGGCGGGCGTCGGCGTCGCCGACCGCATTCAACCGCGCCGCCATCCGCCGTGCCCGTACGCCCAGCACGGCATCCAGTTCCACCGCCGTTCCCACGATCTCCGACAACGGCAGCCCCAGCCAGGCACATGCGGCGCCCGGCCGGAAGCGTGCGCCCAGCACCTGCGCACCGGGCGTCAGCTGCGGGTGGGCGGCCACCACATCCGGCCCCACCACGTACAGTCGGCCATCGCGCCACAGCACGTCCACGCAGCCGTCGGGCAGCACCGCCACGTCACCGCCGTGATCCACCGGCAGATCGCTGCGCCACAGTTGGCCGAAGTCGCCCTGCAGCCCGGCCGGCGGCGTCCATTCACGGTAGCGGCCAGTGGCGCCGGCAATGCCGGGAGGGTCAGCAGGGTCAGAAGTAAATGGCATGTGCCGACGATAGCGCAGCGGCGCGTGCGGGCCATCGTTCGCCTCGCACAAAAAGAAACGCCGACCTGCGGCCGGCGTTTCGAATGCCCGTGGGAACACCCGCGCGCGGTTACTGCGCCTTGATCGCCATCGCCTGCAGCCCGGTGCCATCCAGCTTCTGCTTGGCCTCGGCCAACTCGCCGGCGCTGCCATACGGCCCCATGCGCACGCGATAGACGGTTTTGCCGTTGATCTGCGCCGATTCCACGCGTGCCGCCAATCCGATCATCGCCAGCTTGGCCTTCGTCGCCTCGGCATCGCCGGAGGCCCCGAACGCGCCCGCCTGCAGGATGTAGCGCACGTTGCTGTTGGCCGGTTCGGCGGCGGCCGTCGCCGGGGCGGTGGCCGTCGGTTTCGGTGCGGCCGGGGTCGTGCTTGCCACTGGTGCGGGCGCGGTGGCCGGCGCGGTGCTGGCCGCTGGACGCTCGCTGACCGGCGCCGGCAGCGGGGCCGGGCTGGTCGTGGCCGGTGCGGTGGTGGCCACGGCAGCCGCTGCAGGAGACGCCGTCGTGGTCGCCGGCGCAGCCGGCACCGGACGGCCTTCCAGCGCCGCCTGTGCGCGCTGCGCTTCAGCCTTCGCGCGGCGCTGGTCTTCGGCGCGCGCGCTGGCAGCCAGCTCCGCATCGGACATTTCCACTTCCTTGCCGGGCAGCAGGGTGTAGAAGTCGTACTGCGTGGCCGGCGGCTTGGCCGGTTCCGCAGGCTTGGCCGCACCCGGCTTGGGCAGTTCGCTGCCCACGTCGGTCTCGGCATCGCTCACCGGCGCCGGCTGCGCCGCCGGGTTGGGCTGCGGGCCCACCCGCAGGAAGCCGTCGCCGTCGCTCTTGAACAGGTTCGGTGCCGCCAGGAACACCACGGCCGCAATCGCCACACCGGCGACCAGCCACACCCATCCCGGCGTGCCCTGATTGCTGTTGCGTCGTGCCTGGCTCTTGCCGCGTCGTGCTGCCATTTACTGCTTCTCCACTGCTTACATTTTTTCCGGGGCGGAAACGCCCAGGATGTTCAGGCCATTGGCCAGGACCTGGCGCGCGGCGCAGGCCAGCGTCAGCTTGGCATTGCGCTCGGCATCGTCGGCTACCAATACCTGCGTGCCGTGATACCACGTGTGGAACGCGTGCGCCAATTCACGCAGATACTGCGCGATCAAGTGCGGTTCCAGTGCCAGACCGGCCGCTTCCACCACTTCCGCGAAGCGCGACATTTCGATCATCAGCCACAGCGACGCGTCGTCGTTGAGCGTGGTCAGCCCGGCCAGTCCCTCGCTCGCCGTGTAGGCCAGACCCTTTTCCTGCGCCTGGCGCAGCAGGCTGCAGACGCGGGCATGCGCGTACTGCACATAGAACACCGGGTTGTCGTTGCTCTGCTGGCGCGCCAGGTCGATATCGAAGGTCAGCTGCGAATCGGGCTTGCGCGCGATCAGGAACCAGCGGGTCGCGTCGCGCCCGGCTTCCTCGATCAGGTCGCGCAGGGTCAGGTAGCTGCCGGCACGCTTGGACAGCTTCACTTCCTCGCCGCCGCGCATCACCGTCACCATCTGGTGCAGCACGTACTCCGGCCAGCCCTTGGGAATGCCCACGTCCAGCGCCTGCAGGCCCGCGCGCACGCGCGCCAGCGAACCGTGGTGGTCTGCGCCCAGCTCGGTGATCGCGCGCTCGTAGCCGCGCTGCCACTTGCTCAGGTGGTAGGCCACGTCCGGCAGGAAGTAGGTGTAGGTGCCGTCGGACTTGCGCATCACGCGGTCCTTGTCGTCACCGAAGTCGGTGGAGCGAAGCCACAGCGCGCCGCCTTCCTCATACGTGTGTCCGGCGGCATTGAGCCGGGCCACGGTCTCTTCGACCTTGCCATCCTTGTACAGCGAGCTTTCCAGGAAGTAGATGTCGAAATCCACCCCGAACGCGGCCAGGTCCTGGTTCTGCTCGTTGCGCAGGTAGGCCACCGCGAAGCGGCGGATCGCGTCCAGGTTGTCCGGGTCGCGCTCGCCCACCACCGAATGGCCTTCCAGCTCCACCGTGGCGCCGGCCAGATAGGCCTTGGCCACGTCTTCGATGTAGTCGCCGCGGTAGCCCGCTTCCGGCCAGCCGGCGTCATCGGGCTTCAGCCCCTTGGCGCGGGCCTGGGTCGACAGCGCCAGGTTCTCGATCTGCACACCGGCGTCGTTGTAGTAGAACTCGCGCTTGGCGTTCCAGCCGTTCACTTCCAGCAGGCGGGCCAGGCAGTCGCCGATCGCCGCCGCGCGGCCGTGGCCCACATGCAGCGGGCCGGTCGGGTTGGCCGAGACGTATTCCACGCCCACGGTGCGGCCGTTGCCGCTCAGGTTGTGGCCGTAATCGGCCCCTTCCTTCAGCACGCTGGCCGCTTCGCGCTGGTAGGCGCTGGGGGCGAGGTGGAAATTGATGAAGCCCGGGCCGGCGATCTCAACGCGCAGCACATCGGCGCTCTGGGGCAGCGCATCGAGCAGCGCCTGGGCCAGGGCGCGCGGATTGCTGCGCGCCGGCTTGGCCAGCAGCATCGCGGCATTGGTGGCGAAATCGCCGTGCTCACGGGTCTTCGGGCGTTCCACCACGAATTCCGGGGTCAGGGTATCGGCCGGCAGAGTGCCGTTGGCGCGCAAGGCTTCGATGCCTTGGCTGATCAGGGCGCGGAGGAGATTTTTCACAAGGCCTGCTTTGAGACTGGAGCGGCGGAATCGGTAATTTTAGCCCAGAAGCCGCCCCGATCCATTGAACGGGGACAGAGCAGGGCGGGGAACGTCCCACGCAACCGGTTCGACCGCCTGGCAGGGCGGCCCCGCGCAGCGGTCCGTTCAGCTCCCCCGGCGCCGGCCCGACGTGATCCAGCCGCGCTCGGCCATCGACACCGGCGGCCCGTCCCCCACCACCACATGGTCCAGCAGCCGTACTCCCACCACGCCCAATGCCTGCTGCAGTTCGGCAGTGATGAGCTGGTCGGCCGAGGAGGGCTCGGCATGCCCGGACGGGTGGTTGTGCGCCACGATCACGGCCGCGGCGTTGTGAAGCAGGGCACGGCGGACCACTTCACGGGGGTAGACGGCTGCTGCATCGATGGTGCCGGAGAACAGCTCTTCGTACGCCACTGTCCGGTTGCGCGTGTCCAGGAACAGGACGGCGAACACTTCGTGCGGACGTGAGCGCAGCCGGTGCTGAAAGTAGCGCCCCGCCGACGCCGGGTCGCACAGACTGTCGCCCCGCTCGAGCTGGGCAAGAAGATGGCGGCTCGCCAGCTCAAGCGCGGCGATCAGTCTGCAGGCGCTGGCGGGGCCGAGGGCCGGCAGCTTCTTGAGCGTGTTGGCATCCAGGTCCATCAGTCGCCGCAAGGGGCCGTGTACGTCCAGCAGCAGACGGGCGCTCTCGACCGCGTTCGAGCCCTTCGGGCCCTTGCCGATGAACAGTGCCAGGAGCTCCGAATCCGACAGCGCCGCCGGGCCACGCGTCAGCAGCTTTTCACGGGGCCGATCCTGTTCGAGCCAATCTTTGATTGCCATGTGGGCAGTGTCCGCCCGAACACGGCGGGAGCCCATAAGCGGCGGCCCCGCGCTCGCGTAGGAAATGCCGGCAATCCGCTGCCGCAGCACTGCGTCACTGCCCGTGTACTCGCCCGCTTGGCCCCCGGTCTGTTCCATCCGCAGGCGCGCATCCCGCGCATGGCGTCCTTCATCACCGTGCGCCTTGGCCACGCGCGCCCAGCCAAGGAAGGCCAGCCAGCTGACCACCACGTCAACGTCCTTCCCTCATGACCATAAACACCCCTCTCATGCCCCTGGGGCATGAGCCCCCCACACCCCATCGGGTAAGCTAAACGCCTCAGTTCGACAGGAAATCCGCAGGTGGCTGACTCCCCCCAGGCTTCTCCGGCGTCCGCGCGCCCGCTGCAAGGCCAGAAGCTGTTGTTGTGCGTGGGTGGCGGCATCGCTGCCTACAAGTCGCTTGAGCTGGTGAGACGCCTGCGCGATGCCGGTGCCCTGGTGCAGGTGGCAATGACCGCCGGTGCCCAGCAGTTCGTGACGCCGCTGAGCTTCCAGGCGCTGTCCGGCCAACCCACCCGCACCACGCTGTGGGACAGCGCGGCCGAGCAGGCGATGGGCCACATCGAGCTGGCCCGCTGGGCCGATCGCGTCGTGGTCGCCCCGGCCACCGCCGACCTGCTGGCACGCCTGGCGCACGGCCATGCCGACGATCTGGTCACCACGCTGTGCCTGGCCACCACCGCGCCACTGACGGTGTGCCCGGCGATGAACCACCGGATGTGGCAGCACCCGGCCACCCAGGCCAACATCGGCCTGCTGCGCGAGCGCGGCGCCCAGGTGATCGGCCCGGAAGACGGCCCGCTGGCGGAAGGCGAATCCGGCCCGGGACGGCTGAGCGAAGCGCACGCCATTGTGGCCGCGTTGGCGCAGGTGCAGGCGCCTGCCGCCGCCGATCCGGAAACCGCCGGATTGAAGGGCCTGCGTGTGCTGATCAGCGCCGGCCCGACCTATGAAGATCTGGACCCGGTGCGCTACGTGGGCAACCGCAGCAGCGGCAAGATGGGCTATGCGCTTGCCGCCGCCGCCGCGCGCCTCGGCGCGCAGGTGGTGCTGGTCAGCGGCCCGGTGCACCTGGCCACGCCGCCGGGCGTGCAGCGCGTGGACGTACGCTCGGCCGCGCAGATGCGCGAGGCCGTGCTGGGCGCGCTGCCGGCCGACATCTATATCGGTGCGGCGGCGGTGTCCGATTACACCCCGCGCCAGGTGGCCCCGCAGAAACTGAAGAAGACCGCCGGTACCCAGACGTTGACGCTGGAGCTGGTGCGCACGCCGGACATCCTGGCCGAGGTGGCCGCGCAGACCAATGCACTCAAGCTGGTGGTCGGCTTTGCCGCCGAAACCCACGACGTGGAGAAGTACGCGCGCGGCAAGCTCGTGGACAAGCGCCTGGACCTGGTGATCGCCAACCAGGTGGGCATCAGCAACGGTGGCTTTGAAAGCGATGAAAACGCCGCCACCGCGTACTGGCAGGGTGGGGAGCAGGCGTTCCCCGGTACCTCCAAGGCCCGGCTGGCCGAACAACTGTTGTCCCTGATTGCCCAGAGGTTGCACGCATGACCATCGATTCCACCCTGCAGCCGCTGCAGGTGAAGTTGCTCGACCCGCGCTTCGGCGATACCTGGCCGCTGCCGGCCTACGCCACCGAACACAGCGCCGGCCTGGATCTGCGTGCGGCGCTGGAAACCGAGCTGACCCTGCAACCGGGCGACACGGCGCTGATTCCCAGCGGCATCGCCATCCACATCGCCGATCCGAACCTGGCCGCCGTGGTGCTGCCGCGCTCCGGGCTGGGCCATCGCCACGGCATCGTGCTGGGCAACGGTACCGGGCTGATCGATGCCGATTACCAGGGCCCGCTGCTGATCAGCGCCTGGAACCGGGGGCGCGAACCCTTCACCCTGCAGCCGGGCGATCGCATCGCGCAGCTGGTGGTGCTGCCGATTGCACGCGTGGGCCTGCAGGTAGTGGATACTTTCAGCGACAGCGCCAGGGGAACGGGTGGATTCGGCCATACCGGGGTGCGCTGACAGGGGAAAGCATCCATGAGCAAGGCGAAGGCGGAAGGACAGTCACCGTTGGCGATCGGACGCTCGGCACCGTTGCTGGCCGGTGCGCTGGTGCTGCTGGCGATCTGGTTCGGCTACAGCGGTGTGCGGCAGTGGCGGCAGGCCTCGGTGGGCCAGACGCTGGAGGCATCGCGCGATGCCGTGGTGCAGGGCCTGCAGGCAGCACTGACCTCACAGGCGGCGCAGCTGCAGAAGGTGCTCAAGAGCGAGCGCGTGGGTGCGGCCCTGGCCAGCGGCGATGCCGAGGCCAGCGCCGTGGCCATCCGCGAAGGCTGGCCGGGCGTGGAAGAGGTGCAGGTGCTGGACGCCGGCCTGGATGCGGCCTACGCCGACCCGAAGGCCTTTGGCTACTCGCGCCTGGCGCTGCTTGAAGCGGCCCTTGCCGACGATGATGGCAAGACCGTGCTGCGCGTGGTGCGCGATGCCGGCGGCCAGCGGCTGGGCCTGGCCAGCAGGGTCACGCTGGGCCAGCAGACGCCGGCGGTGGTGTACGTGCGCCAGCCGCTGCTGCGCCTGACCAGCGCCTTCGATGCCGTGCAGGTGCCGTCGGCCGGCTACCTGGCGCTGCGCCAGGGCACCTTCAACGTGATCGAGCAGGGCGCCAGCGAGATGGCGGGCGGTGCCGAAGCGTTGGCACGGCCGATCGGCGCAAGCGGGTTCCGCCTGGCCGCCGCCGTGCCGGATGTGGAGCCGGGCCCGATGGGCCTGGGCCCGATCCCGAGCGGGGTGGTGGCGCTGCTGTTGCTGGCGATGGCCGGCCTGCTGCTGCTCGGCAAGGGCAAGGTGCAGCTGCCGCGACGCCGCGTTGCCGGCACCGATGAGCAGGGCGAGGGCCCCACGCTGCGCGAGAGCCTGGAACAGGCGCCGCTCGTCCCGGCTGCCGGCAGCGGAACGCCGCCGCCGCCGGTGCCGCAGGTACCGGCCGAGGACATTGCCGCGGAGATCTTCCGCGCCTACGACATCCGTGGCGTGGTCGGCCGCGACCTGACACCGAAGGTGGCGGCGCTGATCGGCCAGGCGATCGGCTCGGTGCTGCAGGTACAGGGGCTGCGCGAGATCGTGGTCGGCCGCGATGGCCGTCTGTCCGGACCGGATCTGACCGCCGGGCTGATCGAAGGCCTGCGCCGCGCCGGTTGCGATGTCATCGACATCGGCCTGGCGCCCACGCCGGTGGTGTACTTCGCCAGCTACCACCTGCGCGCCGGCAGCTGCGTGGCGGTTACCGGCAGCCACAACCCGCCGGACTACAACGGGTTCAAGATCGTGGTGGGCGGCGAGACGCTGTCCGGCGATGCGATCACCGAGCTGTACCAGCGCATCCGCGAGGGCCAGCTGCATGTCGCCGCCGAGCCGGGCAGTTTCCAGACCCGCGAGGTCAATGCCGACTATATCCAGCGCATCGCCGACGATGTGCAGCTGGACCGCCCGCTCAAAGTCGTGGCCGATGCCGGCAACGGTGTGGCCGGTGAGCTGGCCCAGCCGCTGCTGGAGGCGATCGGTGCCGACGTCATTCCCCTGTACTGCGATGTGGATGGCACCTTCCCGAATCATCACCCTGATCCGAGCGACCCGCGCAATCTGGATGACCTGATCCAGACCGTGAAGCGGTTTGACGCGGACATCGGCCTGGCCTTCGATGGCGATGGCGACCGCCTGGGCGTGGTCACCCGTGAAGGAAAGATCATCTACGCAGATCGCCTGCTGATGCTGTTCGCCGCCGATGTGCTGATGCGCAACCCGGGTGCGCTGGTGATCTACGACGTGAAGTGCAGCGGCAAGCTGTCCGACTACGTGCTGCGCAATGGCGGCAGCCCGCTGATGTGGAAGACCGGCCATTCGCTGATGAAGGCCAAAATGCGCGAGACCGACGCCGAACTGGCCGGCGAGATGAGCGGGCACTTCTTCTTCAAGGAACGCTGGTTCGGCTTCGATGACGGCCTGTATGCGGCCGCGCGTCTGCTGGAAATCCTGGCCCAGCGCGATGAGTCGCCGTCGGAGGTATTCGAGGAACTGCCCGACAGCGTGTCCACGCCGGAACTGAAGGTGCCGGTCGAATCGGGCACGCCGCATGCGCTGGTGTCGCTGTTCGTATCGGCCGCGCAGGGGGAGGAGTCGCCGTTCATCGGTGCGCGCCTGTCCACCATCGATGGCCTGCGCGCGGACTTCCCGGACGGGTGGGGCCTGGTGCGCGCATCCAACACCACGCCGGTGCTGGTGCTGCGTTTCGAGGCCGACGACGAGGCGGCGCTGGAGCGGATCAAGGCCTTGTTCCGCGCCCAGCTGCAGCCGCTGCTGCCGGGTGTGGAGCTGGGTTTCTAGACGGTGTACCGGCCGGCGGTCGGTACCTGCCGGGTGATGCCCGACCTGTGGTCGGCCATCACCCTTTGAACCGCAGACCCACGCCCGGTTCGGTAAACAGATAGCGCGAGTCCAGTGCGGAATCGCCCAGCTTGTGGCGCAGCTTGCCGACCAGAATGCGCAGGTAGTGCGTGTCGTGCTGGTGGGTGGGTCCCCAGATCTCCGCCAGGATCTGGGGCTGGGTCACCACGCGCCCGGCATTGCGCAGCAGCAGCGACAGCAGCGCGTATTCCTTGCGCGTCAGCGCCACCGGCACGCCGTCCAGGTGCACCTCCCGGCGCGCCAGGTCGATGTGCAGGTGCCCGTCGTCGAAATGCGGGAGGGCGCCGTCGCCGGATACCGTGCGCGAACGCAGCAGTGCCCGCACGCGGGCCATCAGCTCCTGGGTGCCGAACGGCTTGGTCACGTAGTCATTGGCGCCGTTGTCCAGCGCCCGCACCTTCTCCGCCTCACCGGCGCGCACGGTCAGCATGATCACCGGCACCTGGCTCCACTGGCGCAGCTCGGCCAGCACCTCGTGGCCTTCCATGTCCGGCAGGCCGATGTCCAGGATCACCAGGTCGCTGCCGCCGGTGGCCAGCAACGCCAGCCCATCCTGGCCGGTCGCGGCCTGCTGGACCACATACCCTTGAGCGCGCAGGCTGATGTCGAGGAAGCGGCGGATCTGCGCTTCGTCGTCGATCACCAGCACACGTGCGGGCGGCACGCCGGAAGAGGGGTCAGGAGTCGTCGTTGTCATCGGCAGGGTGAGGTTGCAGCAGCGGCAGCGTGATGCGGATCAGGGTACCGCGTCCATCGCGCCCCGGCAGCGCCTGCACGCTCCCACCATGCGCGCCGATCATGCCCTGGCAGATGGTCAGGCCCAGCCCGGTGCCGTGGCGCCCCCGGTCGCCGCGTTCCACGCTGTAGAACATGTCGAAGATGCGCGCGCGTTCCTCGTCGGGAATGCCCGGGCCGGCATCGAGCACATCGATGCGCAGCTCGCCCTCCACCAGCCGTGCCTGCACCTCCACCGCCGCACCGGGCGGGGAGAACTTGGCCGCGTTTTCCATCACGTTGAACACCGCCTGCTCAACCAGCGCCGGATGTACCCAGATCGGCGCGAGCGTGGCGGGAATGTCCAGTTTCAGCTGCACCTCGGGCTGGTAGCGCTGCAGGCGGCGTGCGGCCGAGCCGACCAGTTCATCCACGCCGATCCAGTCGCGATTGATCTTCAGGCCATCGTGGCCGAGCCGGGTCATGTCCAGCAGGTTCTGGATGTACCGGTCCAGCCGCTCGCCTTCGATCAGGATGGTGTCCAGCAGCGCGCGGCGGTCGGTGGCGTCCATCGCGTCGGCATAGCTGGAGAGACTGTCGGCCGAGCCGATCATCGCGGCCAGTGGCGAGCGCAGGTCGTGGGATACCGACGACAGCAGCGCCGAGCGCAGGCGCTCGGTCTCGTTGCTGACATGCGCGGTTTCCAGGTCGGCCACCAGCTGCGTGCGCAGCGCGGCCTGGGCGATGTCGTCCACCATCGCCGCCGCCAGCTGGCGCTGCTCGGGCGCCAGCCGCGCGGTGGTGCGCGGAAAGCGCATGCCGGCCACGCCAATCGCGCGGTCCTCGCCATCCAGCAGCGGCAGGAACCACCACTCCGCGCCGGCCAGGGTATTGGTGAAGCGGCCGCTGGGCTGTCCGTGGCGGAAAGCCCAGTCCGCGGCGGCCAGGTCGGTGTCACCGGGCGCGGCGCTGCCACTGGTGCTGGTGTCCTGGCCGATGCGCAGCCACGCCGGCGCATCCAGGGCCTGCTCCAGCGCTTCCCGGCCGGCCTGGGCAACCTGCTCGTTGCTCGGTGCGCGGGTCAGCTCGCGTCCCAGCGCCTGCCGCGCATG
The DNA here is from genome assembly GCF_049545505.1 of Stenotrophomonas sp. NPDC077421. Lineage (NCBI taxonomy): Bacteria > Pseudomonadati > Pseudomonadota > Gammaproteobacteria > Lysobacterales > Lysobacteraceae > Stenotrophomonas > Stenotrophomonas sp. NPDC077421. The sequence goes on from NZ_JBMWDP010000008.1 coordinate 121,842, forward strand.
GGCATGCCGGTTGGCCGCGCGCAACGCCACGACCTGCATGCGCAGGCGCGAGGCCAGGCGGCCGGCGACCAGCGCGGCGGCAAGGAACAGGAAGACGGTGATCACGCCCTGTCGCGCGCTGATGGCGAACGTGAAGCGCGGGGCGATGAAGAAGAAGTTGTACGCCAGGAAACACAGCGCCGCGGCGATCACTGCTGCACTGGTGCGGCTGCGCGCGGCCACCATCACCACCGCCACGATGAACACCATCGACAGGTCATACAGGCCCACCCAGCGCTCGGCGAACAGCGCCACCAGGCACGCCAGCGTGGTGGCGCCCACCGCCAGCAGCATGTCCTGGCCGGCGCTGCGGTTGGCGATGGCCAGCCCGGAGCGGCGTGCGCGGGCACGGGCCTGCGGCGTGCCGATGATGGTGATCTCGTAATGCGCGCCGCGCTGGATCAACTGCTGGGTGAGGGTGCGGTTGAGCATCCGTGCCACCGGCCGCTCGCGGGTGCGGCCCAGCACCAGGGTGGACACGCTGTTGTGCGCGGCATGGTCGAGCAGCGCATCGGCAATGCTGTTGCCGTGCAGCAGCTCGGCCTCGCCTCCCAGCCGGCGCGCGAGCGCGAACGCGGCATCGATTTCGCGCCGCGTCTCCTCATCCTGGCGGCGGCCCTGTACGGTCACCACCGTCCAGGGCGCATCGCGGCGCTCGGCGATGCGTCGCCCGATCCGCACCAGGTACTCGCTCTGGCCGCCGCCATCGATTGCCACCAGCACGCGGCGACGCAGCGGCAGGTTGCCTTCGCCGCGCGCGGCGCGGGTCTCGCGCAGGCTGCTGTCGACCCGGTCGGCCGCCTCCTGCATGGCCAGCTCGCGCAATGCGGTCAGGTTGGCCGGAGAGAAGAAGGCCTGCAGTGCCTGCGCCGCCTGTTCGGGCACGTACACCTTGCCCTGCTGCAGGCGCTCGATCAGCTCGCGCGGCGGCAGGTCCACCAGCACGATGTCATGCAGGCGGTCCAGCACCGCATCGGGAACGGTCTCGCCGACCCGCACGCCGGTGATGCGCATGACCACGTCGTTCAGGCTTTCCAGATGCTGGATGTTGACCGTGGTCCAGACGTCGATGCCCGCTTCCAGCAGTTCCATCACGTCCTGCCAGCGCCGTTCGTGGCGGCTGCCCGGCGCGTTGCGGTGGGCAAGCTCGTCCACCAGCACCAGCGCCGGACGGCGCGCGAGGATCGCATCCAGGTCCATCTCCAGCAGCGCGACGTGCTGGTATTCGCACTGCCTCAGCGGCACCTGCGGCAGCCCGTCCAGCAGCGCCGAGGTCTCGGCGCGCCCGTGGGTTTCCACCAGCCCGATCACCACGTCCACGCCGCGACGCAACTGTTCGTGCGCGCGGCTGAGCATGCTGAACGTCTTGCCCACGCCGGGCGCGGCACCCAGGAACACGGTGAGTTTGCCGCCGGCTTCGCGTTGCAGGCCTTCGACCAGGGCATCGGCCTGGCGGGTACGGGAGTCGCTCATGGGTGGCGATTGTGCGCCTGCAACGGTACGCAGCGCATCAAGGCGTGCCGTGCGGCGGCTGCGCATCCAGCGCTGCGTTCAAGGTCATCACGTTGACCCGCGGCTGCCCGAACACGCCCCACTGCGGGCCTTGGGTATGGGCCTTCACCAGCGCCTGCACCTGGTCGAGGGGCAGGCCGCGGCTGCGTGCCACGCGTGCCACCTGTACGGCGGCAGCCGCCGGCGACAGCTCCGGGTCCATGCCCGCGCCGGACTGGGTCACCAGATCGCCTGGCACCTGGGCCACGGTGATGCCTTCGCGCAGGGCGACCGCCTGGGTCGCCTCGTGCACGCGTTCCTCCAGGGCCGGGTTGCTGCGCGCCAGGTTGCTGCCCGCGGCGGCCATCGGGTCGTAGTTGGCTGCCGAGGGGCGCGCCTGGAAGTAGCCGTCGCCCACGAACGGCTGGGCGATCAGCTGCGAGCCGCGCACCTGGCCATCGCGAAGCAGCAGGCTGCCATCGGCCTGCGCCGGGAACAGCAGCCGGCTGGCGCTGGTGGCGACCACCGCGTAGGCCAGCCCGAGCAGCAGCAGGCTGCCCAGGCCCAGCACGATCGCCGGACGCCACGCGCCGTCCTGCTGCAGGGTGGAGGTGGCGGTCGCGCGGGACGGCGACGCGGGAGAGAGGGACGAAGCGAGCGAGCGGTTCATACGCCGAATACCGAGACGAGGAGGAGGTCGATCAACTTGATGGCCGCGAACGGCAGCAGCACGCCGCCCAGCCCATACACCAGCATGTTCCGGCGCAGCAGCGTGGTCGCCGTGGCCGGGCGGAAGCGCACGCCGCGCAGGGCCAGCGGAATCAGCGCGGGGATCACCAGCGCGTTGAAGATCAGCGCCGCCAGCACCGCGTTGCGCGGGCTGGACAGGTGCATCACGTTCAACGTGGCCATTGCCGGCAGCGTTGCGGCGAACAGCGCCGGCAGGATCGCGAAGTACTTGGACACATCGTTGGCCAGCGAGAAGGTGGTCAGCGCGCCGCGCGTGATCAGCTGCTGCTTGCCCACTTCCACCACCGCCAGCAGCTTGGCCGGGTCCGAATCCAGGTCGACCATGTTGCCGGCCTCTTTGGCGGCCTGCGTGCCCGAGTTCATCGCCAGGCCGATGTCGGCCTGGGCCAGCGCGGGGGCGTCGTTGGTGCCATCGCCGACCATCGCCACCAGCCGTCCGCCGGCCTGCTCGGCACGGATGCGCGCCAGCTTGTCCTCGGGGCGGGCCTCGGCGATGTAGTCGTCGACGCCGGCTTCGGCCGCAATCGCTGCGGCGGTGAGCGGGTTGTCACCGGTGATCATCACCGTGCGGATGCCCATCGCACGCAGTTGGGCGAACTTTTCGCGCATGCCGTGCTTGACCACGTCCGACAGCTCGATCACGCCCAGCACGTGCCGCCCTTCGCACACCACCAGCGGGGTGGCGCCGTTGCGCGCCACCTGTTCCACGCGTCCGGGCAGTTCAGCCGGCACCGTGCCGCCAAGCTCGCGCACGTAGGCGGTGATCGCATCGGCAGCGCCCTTGCGGATACGCCGGCCGCCGTCCAGGTCCACGCCGGACATGCGGGTCTGCGCGGTGAAGGCCAGGTACTGCGCCTGGGCCGGCTCGGCCGTGGTGCAGCCCTGTTCGCGTGCCAGGCGCACGACCGATTTGCCTTCCGGGGTCGGGTCGGCCAGCGAGGACAGCAACGCGGCCTCGCGCAGTTGGGGCGCATCGATGCCGGCCAGCGCATGGAAGTGGGTGGCCTGGCGGTCGCCGTGGGTGATGGTGCCGGTCTTGTCCAGCAGCAGCACGTCCACGTCACCGGCCACTTCGACCGCCTTGCCGGACTTGGCCAGCACATTGGCCGCCAGCGCACGGTTCATGCCGGCGATGCCGATGGCCGGCAGCAGCCCGCCGATGGTGGTGGGGATCAGGCACACCAGCAGCGCGATCAGCAGCAGCGGGTCGACCTTCACGCCAACGAACGCACCGATCGCCGGCAGGGTCGCCACCACCACCAGGAACGTCAGCGTCATCGCCGCCAGCAGCAGGGTCAGCGCGATCTCGTTGGGGGTCTTCTGGCGGTTGGCGCCTTCGACCAGCGCGATCATGCGGTCCAGGAAGCTGTGGCCGGGCTCGGCGGTGATGCGCACCACGATCTGGTCGGACAGCACCTTGGTGCCGCCGATCACGCCGCTGCGGTCGGTGCCGGCCTCGCGCAGCACCGGCGCCGATTCGCCGGTCACGGCCGCTTCGTTGATGGTGGCCAGCCCCTGCACGATCTCGCCATCGGCCGGCACCAGTTCACCAGAGCTGACGATCACATGGTCGCCGGGACGCAGCTCGGCGGCCGGGACATGCGTTTCGGCCGCACCGGCATGCGCGGCGGCCAGGCGCCGCGCGGTCAGGTCCTGGCGGGCACGGCGCAGCGATGCGGCCTGGCCACGGCCGCGCGCCTCGGCGACGGCCTCGGCGAAGTTGCCGAACAGCACGGTCAGCAGCAGGATGCCGGTGACCGCCAGGCCGAAGCCCAGCGGCGCGTTGCCGGTCAGGGTCACCAGCAGGCTGACCACGGTGCCGACCATCACCACGGCCATCACCGGGCTGTGCAGCAGGTGCCGGGGCGAGAGCTTGATGACCGCATCGCGCAGGGCGCGCCGCCAGCCGGCGCCGTCGAGCAGGCGCGGGTGGCGGTGGGTGGAAGCATTCAACGGATAGGTACTCATGGGGTCATGTCTCAGTGCAGCGTCAGCGACAGGTGGTCGGCCACCGGGCCAAGGACCAGCGCCGGCATGAACTGCAGTACGGTCAGGATGGCGATCAGCGCGATCAGGGTCAGCGCGAACGTCGGGGTTTCGATCTGCAACGTGCCGGCCGATTCGGGAGCACGGCGCTTGGCGGCCAGCTGCGCGGCCACGATCAGCGGAATCACCAGCACCGGGTAGCGGCCCAGCAGCAGCACCAGCGTGCAGCTCAGGTTCCACCACACCGTCGCATCGCCCAGCCCCTCGAAGCCCGAACCGTTGTTGGCATATGCCGAGGTGTACTCATAGAACACCTGGCTGATGCCGTGGAAGCCTGGATTGGAGGTGCCGGTGATCGAAGGGATCGCCAGCGTCACCGCGGTCAGGGTCAGCAGCGTGATCGGCTGCAGCAGCACCAGCAGGGCGAGCAGGCGGATCTGCGGCGTTTCCAGCTTGCGTCCGAACAGTTCCGGGGTGCGCCCGGTCATCAGGCCGGCCAGGAACACGCCCAGCAGCAGGTACACCAGGAACTGCTGCAGGCCGCAGCCGATGCCGCCCCAGATGGCGCTGATCAGCATGTTGACCATCGGCACGGCGCCGGCCAGCGGGCTGAGCGAGTCGTGCATGCCGTTGACCGAGCCGTTGGAGACCTGGGTGGTCACTGCGGCCCACAAGGCGGTTCCATCAGCGCCGAAGCGCACTTCTTTGCCTTCCATCAGCAGCGGGCTGGCGGCGGTCGCCGAATGGCCTTCCAGCCACACCGTGGCCGCCACCGACAGGCTGGACATCGCCAGCATGCAACCGAACACCAGCCCGGCCAGGCGCCGGCGCCCGGTGAACGCGCCCAGCATGAAAATCACGCTGATCGGGATCAGCAGGATGCCGATCAGTTCGAGCGCATTGGACAGCGGGGTCGGGTTTTCATACGGCATGCTGCTGTTGGGACCATACCAGCCACCGCCATTGGCACCGAGCTGTTTGGCCGCAACCATCGCCGCGACCGGGCCCAGCGGCAGCTTCTGCGAGTCCATGCCCGACGCTGCATCGATCGGCGTGGCCTGTGGGCCGCCGGCCAGCGTGGACGGTACGCCCTGGCTGGTCAGCAGCACCGCCCAAAGCAGGCACAGCGGCAGCATGAAGCGCACGCATGCACGCACCACGTCGGCGTAGTAGTTGCCCACGTCCACGCGGCGGTCGCCACTGAGCTGGGCCGCCTGTTGCGCATCCACCTCGTCCGGGCGGGCGCCGAACAGCGCACGCAGGGTGGCCACCGCCAGGGCCAGCCCCATCATCGGGGTCACCACCTGCAGGCCGGTGATCGCGGTCATCTGCGCGAAGTAGGACAGCTGCGCCTGGCCCGAATAGTGCTGCTGGTTGGTGTTGGTCAGGAACGACACCATCGTGTGCAGCGCCGTGTCCCAGCGCATGTTGGGAATCTGGTCGGGATTGAACGGCAGCCAGGCCTGGGTCATGAACACGGTCTGCACCAGCGCGGCGATGACCACGTTGCTCAGCAGGAACGCGCCCACGTACCCGCGCCAGGACATGCCGCGCGCGGGGTTCACCCCGAGCAGCCGGTACAGCGGTTTCTCCACCCACGCGAATACGGCGTCGCCGCGCATCGGCGCGCCACGCATCACCCGGGCCAGGTACAGCCCGAGCGGGAAGGCCAGCGCAATGCTGGCCAGCAGGATCAACAGGATCTCGGTCATGATCGGCTCCGGTCAGAACGCTTCGGGCCGAAGCACGACATACAGCAGGTAGGCGGCGGCGACGAGCACCAGCACGCCGCACACCAGGGAAAGCCAGGCAGGCATGGTCGTGGCCTCAGAGGGGGGAAAGGGAGGGCGCGGTGCGGGGTGCACCGGCAGCACGCGCACGCGATCGGCGCCGGTCGGCGCTCGCGGCGGGGAACACAATCGGATACAGGCTCATGGGACGTCCAGGTGGAACCACTCCACGTCAGGCGAGCATGGTGGTCCTCCAGGGCGTAAACGCTCCACGCCCCCCAGGCGGGCAGCGCGTAAAGAGTGCATAAAAAAAGGGCGGATGCCGTCGCATCCGCCCCTTTTGTCCTGGCCTCAGCGCCGGGCGCGACCCGGTCGCCTACCCGCGAGGATCGCTCGCCGCACCCTTCAACAACCGGTACCGCTGCAGCGTTTCCTCGATCTCCGCATCCAGCGCGATGCGCTGCTGTTCGAACGAGGCCTGCATTCGCTTCTGCGCCAGCAGTTCGGTGTGGCGCTGGCGGATCTCCGCGGCCTGCTTGTCGGCCACCGGCGATCCGGCCAGCTCGCGGTTGCCCGCCGTCGACAGCAGCGTCACCAGCGCATCGCGCAGGCTGGCCACGTTGTAGTGGGCGGTCTGGATGTTGTTGTCCAGGATGCCGGTGCGTTCGACGAACACCCGGCGCAGGTCCGCCTCGTTCTCATACGTGGACAGCATCGCCTGCTCGGTGCGCTGGCGGGTCTGCTCGGCGGCCAGGTCCAGCCGGCGCTGGGCGGCCTCCACCGCGGCGCCGGCGCGTTCCTCTTCGGTCATCGCGCGCTGCACCTCACCGCGACGCAGGCCGCTGTTGACGCTGAACTCCTCGCGTGCGGCGTTCACCGCGTCCTGGGGCAGCGCATCGCTGCAGATCCGCTCGTTGCCCTGGTTCCAGCAGAACAGCTTCTTCGGCTTGACGGACACATCGCTGCGCGCCTTCTGGGCCTGCGCCCACGACGCTGGCAATGCCAGCAGCAGGCCGGTCACGACAATGGCGGAAACCCTGGACATGGTGGACAGCCCCCTGCTGTCAGCGCGTAGGACGGCTGCCGTAGCGGGACCGATAGTCCTCCAGCGGCTGCCTGTAGCCGACAAGTTCCGGATTTCCGGAGGCAAAATCAAGCAGGTCTGCCAGCGTGGCCACGGCCACTACCGGAATGCCGGCTTCCTCGGCCACGGCCTGGGCGGCCGATCGCTGGTCGGTCTCCGACGCGATCTCCTGGCGGTCCAGCGCCACCACGATCCCGGCCGGGGTGCCGCCGGCGCCCTTGATGATGGCCAGGGCCTCGCGGATCGCGGTACCGGCAGTGATCACGTCATCGACGATCAGCACGCGCTTGCCGTTCATGTCCGCGCCGATCAGGTTGCCGCCCTCGCCGTGGGCCTTGGCTTCCTTGCGGTTGAAGCTCAGCGGGAGGTCGCGCCCGCGCTGGGCGAACTCGCAGGCGGTCGCGGTGGCCAGCGGGATGCCCTTGTAGGCCGGCCCGAAGACCACGTCGAATTTCAGCCCGGTGGCTTCCACCGCGTCGGCATAGCAGGCCGCCAGCTGGACCATGCGGGCGCCGGAATCGAAACGGCCGGCGTTGAAGAAGTAGGGGCTCAGGCGGCCGGACTTCAGGGTGAACTGGCCGAAGCGCAGGGCATCGGCGGTCAGGGCAAGTTGCAGAAAACGGTGGCGATGGTCGCTCATCTAGACTCTATTCAATTCATTTGGAGCGCAAATCCTAATGCATGGGCGGCAATTCAGGCTCGCGGCAGACGGTCGCGGGGCCTGCAGCGGCCGGATCCGGCCAGCCGGGCCGGGGGTCAACCCGGTATGCTTTGCCGGTTACCGCTCCAGACCCGGGTCAGCATGCGCATCATCAGCTTCAACGCCAACGGCATCCGTTCCGCTGCCACCAAGGGCTTCCTCGACTGGTTCCGCGCCCAGGACGCCGACGTGCTGTGCATCCAGGAGACCAAGGCCCAGGAAGACCAGCTGACCGACCCGATGTTCCGCCCGGACGGCCACCACTGTTTCTACCGCGACGCCATCACCAAGAAGGGCTACAGCGGCGTGGCCATCTACAGCAGGCGCGAGCCCGATCAGGTGATCACCTCGCTGGGCTGGGCGCCGTTTGACGATGAAGGCCGCTACATCGAGGCCCGCTATGGCAACCTCAGCGTGGTCTCGTTCTATATCCCCTCCGGCAGCTCGGGCGACCTGCGCCAAGGCTTCAAGTTCGAGGTGATGGAGTGGCTGCGCCCGATCCTGGCCGAATGGCTGGCCAGCGGCCGCGACTACGTCCTGTGCGGCGACTGGAACATCGTGCGCTCGGCGCTGGACATCAAGAACTGGAAGTCCAACCAGAAGAACTCCGGCTGCCTGCCGCCCGAGCGCGACTGGCTCAACGGCCAGTGCGTGGACGCCGGCCAGGCGCTGGACATCGCCGCCGGCCAGGGCTGGACCGATGCCTACCGCCTGCTCCACCCCGACGGCGAGGACTACACCTGGTGGAGCAACCGCGGCGCGGCCCGCGCCAACAACGTGGGTTGGCGTATCGACTACCAGTTCGTCAGCCCCGGCCTGCGCGAGCGCCTGCGCAGCTGCTCGATCTACCGCGATGAGCGCTTCTCCGACCATGCCCCGTTCACGGTGGACTACGCCCCATGAATGAAGCGGCGGCGGTGTCGGTGCCGCATACCCCCCTGCAGCGGGCACGACGCCTGTTCGTGATCCTGCTGCTGGGCTTCGCCTCCGGCTTGCCGCTGGCGCTGACCGGCGGGGCCATGCAGGCCTGGCTGACCGTGGACGGGCTGGACCTGGTCACGCTCGGTTTCCTGTCCCTGATCGGCATCCCGTACACCTTCAAGTTCCTGTGGGCGCCGCTGATCGACCGTTTCGACATCCCGCTGCTGGGCCGTCGCCGCGGCTGGATCGTCCTGCTGCTGTTCGCGCTGGCCGCCGCTCTGGTGTTGATGAGCAGTCTGTCGCCGTCGCGCAACCTGCCCCTGTTCGCCGGGGTCGCGGTACTGGTGGCCTGCCTGTCGGCCACCCTGGACGTGGTGATCGACGCCTACCGCACCGACCTGCTGGAACCGGCCGAACGCGGCCTGGGCGGCTCGTTCACCGTGCTGGGCTACCGCCTGGCGATGGTCCTGTCCGGTGGCATCACCCTGATCTGGGCCGAGCAGTGGCAGAGTTGGCCGCAGGTGTACCGGGTGATGGCGGGGCTGGCGGTCGGGGTAGGGGTGCTGGCCCTGCTGCTGATGCCGCGCCTGCCCGCGCGCTTCACCGCGCCGGTGTCCCGTGCCGGTGGCGAGCTGCGCGGGTTCGTGGCCCTGGTGGCCGGTGTCGCGGTCGGCGCGTGGGTGGTGCACTACCTGCTGGTGCTGGTCGGCCTGGACCCGGACAGCAGCGACCGCTGGACCCGGCTCACCTTCGTGGTCAGCCAGATCGCCGGCGCAATGACCGTCGGCCTCGGCGTGACCCGCTGGATTCCCTTCCAGACCCTCAACGCCTCGCTGCGCAGCTATTTCGGCATGCGCGGGGCCGGTGCGTTCCTCGCGCTGGTGGTGCTGTACAAGATCGGTGATGCATTCGCCCTCAGCCTGTCCACGCCGTTCCTGCTGAAGGGCATGGGCTTCAGCCAGGCCGAAGTGGGCCTGGCCAACAAGACCATCGGTCTGTTGATGACCATCGTGGGCGCCATCGTGGGCGGCTTCTTCCTGTTGCGCCTGCGCTTGTCGCAGGCCCTGCTGGGCTTTGGCGTACTGCAGCTGGTGTCCAACCTGGGCTTCTACGCGCTGGCCCGCGAAGGTGCCGGGGCATGGGGCTCGGTCACCGTCCCGGCCTTCAACCTGCTGATCGTGCACCTTGAGCACGCCACGCTGATGGACAGCCTGCTGCTGTTTGCCCTCAGCCTGGACAACTTCGCGGGCGGCATGGGCACGGCAGCCTTCGTGGCCCTGCTCAGCGGGTTGTGCGGCACGCGCTTCTCGGCCACCCACTACGCGCTGCTGTCGGCGTTCGCCACGCTGGGGCGGGTGTTCGTGGGGCCGTTCGCAGGCGTGCTGGCCGATGCCTATGGCTGGCAGACCTTCTTCCTGGTCTCGGTGCTGGTCGGCGTTCCCGGCCTGCTGATGGCCTGGTGGCTGCGCCGGGAAGTGGATGCCACCACCCAGACCGCCGCCACCGGCTGACCGCCGGCGGGGGCCGGCCGCCCCGGTTTGCCACCCGCAGTGTGCTGTTGGATGATGGGGACTGTTGTGCCGTGGGGGCGGTGCTTGCCGACGGGGAGAACAATGGTCGATCTGCTGCTGCGGGATCTGGACCCGCTGTTGAACGAGCGTATCCGGCGCGTCGCCGTGGCGCGCGGCTGGACCCGTGAACACACCTGCATGGTGCTGCTCGAACAGGGCCTGTTCACCAGCGAACTGGACGTCCGCAGCGGCTTCCACGACCCCGAAGTGAATGCCCTCGCAGACGCCATCGCCGCCCTCCAGGCCCTCCCCGACGCCCCCCCGTAGAGCCGGGCTCTGCCCGGCTGCGCGCCGCGCCATGCCGCCGGCCATTCCCCGCACCACGCCCCCGTAGAGCCGGGCTCTGCCCGGCTGCGCGCCGCACCATGCCGCCGGCTGTTCTCCGCACCACGCCCCCGTAGAGCCGGGCTCTGCCCGGCTGCGCGCCGCGCCATGCCGCCGGCTGTTCCCCGCACCACGCCCCCGTAGAGCCGGGCTC
>NZ_JBMWDP010000008.1:132688-137263 GCF_049545505.1 Stenotrophomonas sp. NPDC077421
CTCTGCCCGGCTGCGCGCCGCGCCATGCCGCCGGCCATTCCCCGCACCACGCCCCCGTAGAGCCGGGCTCTGCCCGGCTGCTCCAGACGCAATACCCACCTGCCAACCCGAAACCCGGCACTACGCCGGATGGATCGCACCCAGTATCCGCGGCCCGCGTGCGCCGCTTACGCTCGGCAGATTGCCCGGCAGGCCGTCCAGCGTCCGCTGCGCCAGCCACGCAAACCCCATCGCCTCCAGGTAATCCGGGTCCAGCCCATGCACCGCGCTGGATTCGATGACCACGCCCGGCAGGCGCGCCCCCAGTCGCCGCAGCAGCGCCGGATTGCGCACGCCGCCCCCGCACACCAGCAGCCGCGCCGCGCCCGGCAGGTGGGCCAGCAGCGCGTCGGCCACGGTGGCGGCGGTCAGCTCCAGCAGCGTGGCCTGTACATCGGCCGGTGACCGGGCCTCCCCGTCCATCGCCGCCTCGGCCCAGGCCAGGTGGAACTGCTCGCGTCCGGTGCTCTTCGGCGGCGGCAGCGCGAACCAGGGATCGGCCCGCCAGTGCGCCAGCAAGGGTTCGTCCACCTGCCCGCTGGCCGCGAACGCACCATCGGCATCGAACGGCACCCCGCGATGGCGCTGGCACCACGCATCCATCAGCGCGTTGGCGGGCCCGGTATCGAAGCCGCGCGGAACGCCCTCACGGGGAATCAGGGTCAGGTTGGCGATGCCACCCAGGTTGAGGATCGCCCGGTCTTCGCCGGTGGTGCCGAGCATCGCCAGGTGGAACGCCGGCATCAGCGGCGCGCCATGCCCGCCGGCGGCCACGTCGCGGCGGCGGAAATCGGCCACCGTGGTGATCCCGGTCAGCTCGGCGATGCGGTTGGCATCGCCCAGCTGCCAGGTGAAGGCGGGATCGCCCAGCGGGCGGTGGCGCACCGTCTGGCCGTGCGAGCCGATCGCACGGACCTGCGCGCGCTGTACCCCGCTGGCGAGCAGCAGGGCATTGGCGGCGGCGGCGAACTGGATGCCGACCTCGGCGTCGATCCGCCCCAGCGCATCCAGCGAGGTGATGTCGCCGCCTTCGCCCAACGCGATCAGGTCGGCACGCAGCGTCGGGTCCCAGGGATGGGTATGCCCGTGCACAAAGCGGCAGCCGCCCTCGGCGGGAAACTGCACCAGCGCGGCATCGATGCCATCGGCGCTGGTGCCGGACATCAGGCCCAGGTAAAGCGGAGTATGCGGATCGACAGCAGTCATGGCAGGCGCTTGAACGGAGTGCGGCCAGCTTCCGCGCAAGCAGCGGCCGTCGTCAATGCGCGCGTGGTCGCGCGCATCGAACCGGCGGCGCGACGGTCAACCGCGGCTGGGCTTGGCCGGTTTGGCCGCGCTGGCGGTGGCCGTCGCGGCCTTGTCCGCTACCGGTGCCGGCGACGCGTCGGCGTAGATCAGCTTCTCCATGCCCTGGATGCGGGCCAGCGCCGGCGCGGTCTGCGCGCGGAACGCGGCCAACTCGCTGCCCTGCAGCGGCTCCGGCGGCGGCATCGTCACCGACAGCGGATTGCGATGCACGCCGTTGACGCGGAATTCGTAGTGCAGGTGCGGGCCGGTGGCCAGGCCGGTCGAGCCGACATAGCCGATCACCGTGCCCTGCGCCACGCGCTGGCCGGTCTTGATCGCACCGAAGCGCGACATGTGCCCGTACAGCGTGGTGTGGCCGCGGCCGTGGTCCAGGATCACCACATTGCCGTAGCCGCGCTGCGTGCCGGCGAACTGCACGCGGGCATCGCCGGCGGCCATGATCGGCGTGCCGGTGCGCGCGGCGTAGTCCACGCCCTTGTGCATGCGCATCTTGCCCAGCACCGGGTGCTTGCGCGCGCCAAAGCTGGAGCTCAGCCGCGCGAACGGGATCGGCATGCGGATGAAGCTCTTCTTCAGCGGCCGGCCGCTGGCATCGAAATACTCGGACTTGCCGTTGCGGTCGAAGCGGAACCCGCTGTAGGTCTTGCCACCCGAGGTGAAGGTCGCCGCCAGGATCTTGCTGGTGTCCACCTTCTCGCCCTCGCGCCAGGTCTCATCCAGCACCACGCTGAAGCGGTCGCCCGGCTGCAGGTCCTTGGAGAAGTCGATGTCGTACTTGAAGATCTCGTCGGTCATCGTGGCGATCGCCGACGGCGACAGCCCGGCCTTGCGCGCCGCGGCGTACAGCGAACTGGTGATTTCCCCGCTGGCGACCACGCGCCGGGTCGAGGACTCGCGCTTGATCACCTTCTCGGTGATCTGGTTGTCCTTCAATGACAGTTCGACGCGGTTGTCGGCATCGCGGTCGAAGCGGATCGTGCGCAGGTCGCCGGACAGGGGCAGGTCGAAGGCGATCTCCGCGCCGGGACGCAGCTTGGTCAGGGCCTGCCGCGCGCCAGGATGCTCCAGCACCTGGTGCATCACCGTGGCCGGGATGCCGGCCTCGTCGAACAGGTTGCTGAGGGTCTGGCCGCGCTGCACGCGCAGCACCTGCCAGCTGTCGCCCGGCGTCTGCAGGCGGCGTTCCTGCGAGAGCGGCGGCAACGGCAGGGCCAGCGTGGCATGGCCCTCGGAGTAGGGGGATTCGATGGTGTGCGAGAAGCCGGGGACGATGGTGGCCACCAGCGCGCCAATGGTGGCGAACAGACTGGCATGCATCCAGTGGCGGCGGGTCCAGCGCTGGTTGAAGGCTGCGGGCAGATGCTGCTTGAGCTTCCGATGGAGGGCGGTGTCGTGAAGGACGTGAAGGCGTTCCTTGAAGCGCTGCTTGCGCGCGCGGCCTTGATCGGAGTTCAGCATCGTGGGTCTGTTCCTGGCTGGCCCGGGAGCGCGGGCCCAAACGTCGGTAACATAGACAGGTATAAATAGTGCGTCAAACCCTTGTGCCTATTGGCTTTTGTGAAGCGCTTGCGGTTAACTTGTAATTAACGTCATTCATGTAAATAAGGCATTGCCGGGAGTTGTCACGTGTCCTCGATTGAAGAAGCCATTGCCCTGATCGGTCGCGGCGCCGATGAGATCCTCAAGTCCGAGGAGCTGCGTCAGCGTCTGGAAAGCGGCCGTCCCCTGCGGATCAAGGCCGGCTTCGACCCCACCGCGCCGGATCTGCACCTGGGCCACACCGTGCTGTTGAACAAGCTGCGCCAGTTCCAGGACCTTGGCCACCAGGTCATCTTCCTGATCGGCGACTTCACCGGCATGATCGGCGACCCCTCCGGCAAGAACGTCACGCGCAAGCCGCTCAGCAAGGACGACGTGCTGGCCAATGCACGTACCTATGAGGACCAGGTCTTCAAGGTACTGGACCGCGACAGGACCGAAGTCCGCTTCAACTCGGAGTGGTTCGGCAAGATGGGCGCGGCGGACATGATCCGCCTGGCCGGCCAGCACACCGTGGCCCGCATGCTCGAGCGCGACGACTTCGCCAAGCGCTACGCCGCCCAGCAGTCGATCGCCCTGCATGAATTCCTGTACCCGCTGGTGCAGGGCTACGACTCGGTGGCCCTGGAGGCCGACGTCGAACTGGGCGGCACCGACCAGAAGTTCAACCTGCTGATGGGCCGGGGCCTGCAGGAGCACTACGGCCAGAAGCCGCAGATCGTCTTGACCATGCCGCTGCTGGAAGGCCTGGACGGCGTGGCCAAGATGTCCAAGTCGCTCAACAACTACATTGGTATCAGTGAACCGGCCATCGACATCGTCACCAAGACCATGAAGATCGGTGACGACCTCATGTGGCGCTGGATCGAGCTGCTCTCCTTCGATATCAGCGAAGCCGAGGCCAGGAACCTGCGTGCGCAGGTCGAGGCGGGCGGTTTGAACCCGCGCGAGGTGAAGCTGCGTCTCGCCCGGGAGCTGACCACCCGCTTCCATGACGCGGCCGCTGCCGACCAGGCCATCGCCGGCTGGAACGCGGCCGTGACCGGGCAGGGCGACGTGACCCTGCTGCCGCTGCAGGAAGTGGCGATTCCGGCCGAAGGCCTGCGGATCGGTGCACTGCTGACCGCCGCCGGGCTCACCCCGAGCAACTCCGAGGCGTCCCGCAAGCTCAAGGAGCGGGCGGTGAAGGTGGATGGCGAGGTCGTGGACGACGCCCAGACGCTGTTCGCGCCCGGTTTTGAAGGCCTGCTGCAGGTCGGCAAGCGCACGTTCGCGCGCGTTCTGCTCGTCGCGGCCTAAGCGTCACAAGGCGTTTCCGGCCGCGGTGACGCGGCCGGACCTGAATCGGAAGAAGAAGACGTCAAAAAAAGTGACGATCCCCCTTCACAAATGCCGCCGATAGGGACATACTTTCCCTCCCCCGACGCAGGGGCCACCGCAAGGCGGCAACCGCACCGGAACAGGACGGCAACCACTTCGAAAGAAGGTGTTGACGGAAACGAAAAGCCTGACATAATAGGCGGCTCGCTTCGACGAAAAGACCTCCGGGTCGCACGACGAAGCAGCATCGGCAACAACGTCCACTTCGGTGAGGCGGCCTTGAAAAAAGGTGTTGACGAGGCGGAAAAGCCGGCTATAATGGGCGGCTCGCAACGACGGAAACGTCGGGGCACACGGAGGAAGGCGCTG